>JBMNTW010000261.1:0-2503 GCA_050945935.1 Christensenellales bacterium | reverse complement strand
AAAAACGCAAAAATCACGGAGGATGAAACATGCGTATCAACAACAACATCATGGCGATGAACACCCATCGTCAGTACGCCATCAACAACGACAATCTGGCGAAAGCCACTTCCCGTCTCTCTTCCGGCTACAGGATCAACAACGCGGCGGACGACGCTGCCGGTCTCGCCATCTCTGAAAAGATGCGCGCCCAGATCCGCGGCCTGAACATGGCTGCCAAGAACAGCCAGGACGCCATCTCCCTCGTGCAGACCGCTGAAGGCGCTCTCGAAGAAACCGAAGCCATCCTCCAGCGCATGCGCGAACTGGCTGTGCAGTCGGCTTCCGACACCAACCAGGAAATCGACCGCAACGCTCTGGACGCCGAGTATCAGCAGCTGATCAAGGAAATCGACGACATCGCCAAGAAGGCCGACTTCAACGGCACCAAGCTGCTGGACGGCTCTCTGAAGGCCGGTTTTGAAGTATCCGCCACCAAGACCTCCGGTGTCGTGGGCACCAGCGCTGCCCTCGTTGCGGGCGTCACCGTCAACGGCGCGCTCGCCGAAGGCAAGTACACGATGTCTGTGATCAACGCGGTTGCGAGCACCAGTCCTCAGCAGATCAAGCTGGAAGACGCTACCTCCGGCACGACGTATTACATTGCTGCTGGAGACGCGAATACGGATACCGCCTTCAATGCAGCGGGTGGCACCGGCTATAAGGTCTACTCCGATGCGGGCCTCACCACCGAGGTGACCGGCGTCACCGTGGATCTCACCGCTGCTGCAGTCGGCGATCTCGGCAACATCGGCAACGTGAAGTACACCGTATCCAGCGCCGCGGATCAGTCCGCCATCGCAAACGGCATCTCCTTCGAAGCCGCCGAAAATGGTCCCGTTGCGGGCAGCTACAATGTCTCCTTCGCGGACAACACCATCACCATCTCCGACGGCACCAACTCCTACACCGCGGCTACGGGCGGCGCTGCCGGCACTTATGAGCTGAAGAGCGGCACCACCACCGTCGGCAACATCACGGTGGACGCCGCTGCCCTGACCGCTCTGGCCAAGCCCGGTGCCACCGACTTCCTGAGCGTCACGTTCGGTGAAGACAAGTCCGTCGTCATCCAGACCGGCTCCAACGAAGGCGACACCCTGAAGATCTCCATTGGCGATATGAGCTCCACGGGCCTGAAGGTGAAAACCACCTCCATCGCCAACCGTACGGACGCCAGCTCTGCCATCACCACCGTGGGCAACGCCATCAACGCCGTTTCCACCCAGCGCGCGAACCTCGGCGCTATGCAGAACAGGCTTGAGCACAAGATCAACAACCTGGACACCTCTGCCGAGAACCTCCAGTCTGCCGAAAGCCGCATCCGCGACATCGATATGGCGAAGGAAATGACCCAGTACACCCAGACCAGCATTCTGGTGCAGGCTGCGACCTCCATGCTCGCCCAGGCTAACAACGCGCCCCAGAACGTGCTGTCCCTGCTTAGGTAACCCTGGCAGACCGACTGAAAAGTCGTTTGAAGCAAACCCAAACGCCCCGCGAAAGCGGGGCGTTCCTTTTTTTGTGCATTGGCGCTTTAAACAGGGGTTTTGCGCCGTTTTCTTTTCGTGGGGTCCCTGATGGCCGCTCCCGGCGGTTTCTATCCTTATACAGCCATTTTCGGGGCTTTCCGCCACGTTTCCGCCGGTTATCCTGTATGCGTTTTGGACTCGCCCTCTCTACTCGCCAACGGACGGCACCGTTCCTGCCGACAGTCCATCCAAAAAAGAGCAAAAAAACAGCCCACGGTCAGGAACCGGCAGGCTCATGCACGCAATGCTGTTTGCTTCGTTATGGCAGTCCTTGCGGCGAAGCGGTTGATAAAAAGGCAATCCAGCACACTAAGGCGCGAAGCCGCGCCTTATGGCAGTCCCTATCAGTCGAGTTTAGAAAAGTTCAAAATCGGGGCTTTTGCCGCCTCCCGGTTGGCGTGGATGGTCTCCTCCAGGAGTTCGTTGCGGAAAATGCGCGTGTCCGCCGGCGCCTTGATGCCGATGCGCACCCGGTCCCCCTCAATCGAAAGGATCTTGATGGTGATGTTGGCATCCAGCGTGATGCCTTCACCCGTTTTCCGAGAGAGAACCAGCATCCTTTTCCCCTCCTTTTATGCTGTTCCGAATGGCTTCAAAGACCGGGTACCTGAGCGGAAGCTCGGCGGCGTCGATGATAATCTGCTTGCCGATGCCCCGCTTGGCGTTGATGACCACCGGTGCCGCGAGGTTGACGGTCATCTTCGTAATATCTTCGGGAATCACCACGACGTTCAGAATAAGAAGATCGTCCTGGCTTTCGAGTTCGAGATCGTCGAGCTCGTGTTCCCGGATGTTGATATTGTAATCATTGATGATCGCCAAAGACACGATTACGGGCAGGGCGATGTGCTTGTTCTCTATCGACTGAAGCCAGTAAATGGGCTGTGTTTCGTCCACCTCGACGATGATGTACTTGTGCAGGTCTTCAAATCCGG
>JBMNTW010000260.1:0-2507 GCA_050945935.1 Christensenellales bacterium | reverse complement strand
ATAAACCAGTCACCTTACTCCCACTCAATGGTGCCCGGGGGTTTGGTGGTAATGTCGTACACCACGCGGTTGCAGCCGGGGACTTCGTTGATGATGCGGTTGGAAATTTTGCGCAACAGCGGATAGGGCAGTTCCGCCACTTCGACGGTCATGGCGTCGGTGCTGTGCACCGCGCGCAGGGCGACGACGGACTCATACGTCCTGGCGTCTCCCATCACGCCCACCGAGCGCACGCCGGTGAACACCGTGAAGTACTGCCAGATGGCGCGGTCCAGTCCGGCGGCGGCAACCTCGGTACGGAAGATGTAATCGCTCTTGCGCACGATTTCGAGCTTTTCTTTGGTGATGTCGCCCACCACGCGCACAGCCAGGCCGGGGCCGGGGAAGGGCTGGCGCCAGATGAGGTGCTCGGGAATGCCCAAGGAAAGTCCCAGTTCGCGCACCTCGTCCTTGAACAGGTACTTCAGCGGCTCCACAAGGCCCTTGAAGTCCACGCGCTCGGGCAGGCCGCCCACGTTGTGGTGGGACTTGATGACCGCCGCGTTGCCGGGACCGGATTCGATGATGTCCGGATAAATCGTGCCCTGCACCAGATAGTCCGCACCGCCGAGTTTCTTCGCTTCCTCCTCGAACACGCGGATGAACTCCTCGCCGATGATCTTGCGCTTCTTTTCGGGGTCGGTAACACCGGCGAGTTTGGAAAGAAACCTTTCGGACGCGTCCACGAAGCGGATGTCCATCTTCAGGTTGTCCCGGTAGAACTCAAGAACCTCTTTGGCTTCGTTGTGGCGAAGCAGGCCGTGGTCCACAAACACGCAGGTGAGCCTGTCCCCCACGGCTTTGTGCACGAGCACGGAAGCGACGGAGGAGTCCACCCCGCCGGAAAGGGCGGAAAGGACCTTCGCGTCCCCCACCTGCGCCCGGATGGCTTCGATGAGCTCCTGGGCAAGGTTTTTGGGCGACCATCCGCCTTCGCACTTGCAGATTTCAAACAGGAAGTTTTCAAACAGCGTCTTTCCTTCCGGCGTGTGATGCACTTCCGGATGGAACTGAACGGCGTAGATGCGCTCGTCGTCGTTCGCCATGGCGGCGACGGGGCAGTGGGCGGTGGTCGCGATGGCGGTGAAGCCTTCGGGCAGCTCCGTCACGCGGTCGTTATGGTTCATCCAGACCGGTTCGCCCTTCATGTTGGCAAACAGGGGATGGCTGGAATAGGTAATGTCGCAATGGCCGAACTCGCCGGCTTCACCGGGCGCCACGCCGCCCTTTCTTTTGTGCGCCAGCGCCTGCATTCCGTAGCAGATGCCCAAAACCGGAACGTTCAGCGCAAAGAGCCAGTCGGGAACCTCGGGGGAGCCTTCGGCGTACACGCTGTTCGGGCCGCCGGTGAGGATGATGCCCTTCAGGTCCGCGCTTTCCACCCTTTCCCGTTTCGCGGTGCAGGGCAGAACTTCGGCGTACACGCCGCATTCGCGCACCCTCCGCGCGATGAGCTGGTTGTACTGCCCGCCAAAATCGATGACTGCGATCTTTTCCAAAAAACAACCTCCTTGCAGGTGTTTTGATTTATATCGTCCCCGTCCATCCCCGGCAAGGGTAGTTTACCCTTTTTGCCGCCTTTGATGGAGCACAATCATCATACAAAATGGGAACGCTTCGCACAATACAGTTCCGAACATTAACCGCTATTAACTGAATATTGAACGGGTTTTGGGGTGCATCGTTCGTTTTTTACTGCCGCCGGGGGCGTATGTGTTTTTTGAGCAGGTCTTTTCCGGCGAACTTTGAACTTGACACAAGGGCATAGGTTATGTAAGATTTTGTATGCATGGGAGAAAAGAGATACAAGATATTGTGCTATGCGCATCAAATACATCAACAGCCGCAGGAAAACGCCATGCGGCTTTACACCGCCGGGGCTGGTTGGCCCGGCGGTTTGCCGTCCCCTCTGCCGGAGTCACAGGAATGCGTTTTTTTGGGCAGGGGCGAAGAATTTTTAATCAGGATTCATTGAAGTACTATGTTATTGGAACAGGGAGGCGCACACGATGGGCATACCGGCAAGGATGGAATACAAGGTAACGAAACGGGACGGCAGGGTCGTTCCCTTTGATATGGGAAAAATCGAAAAGGCAATGGAAAAGGCGTTCCTCGCCACCGGCAATCCGAGGACTTCGGACATTCCGTCCATGAGCGCCCGGGTGATGGAGCTTCTGGAGCAGGAAAACAACCCCGCCCCCACGGTGGAACACATTCAGGACCTTGTGGAGCAGGTGCTGATGGAGCGCAACCATGTGCGCACCGCCAAGGCGTACATTCTGTACCGCGCCGAGCGCAGCCGCATCCGCGAGAGCAACACCCGATTGATGAAGGTGTATGAGGACATTACCTACAAGGACGCCGCGGATTCGGACATCAAGCGCGAAAACGCCAACGTGGACGGCGACACCGCCATGGGCTCCATGCTCAAGTACGGTTCCGAGGGCGCCAAGCAGTTCAATGAGATG
>JBMNTW010000259.1:0-2518 GCA_050945935.1 Christensenellales bacterium | reverse complement strand
ATAAAAATTTACAAATTGTCAAAAATCCACCAAGCCCGAAGTTGTCCCGTTTCAAAGGCATGACGGCTTACAGAAGCGCATATAAGTAATATGCGAAACATCATCCCAAAACACAACGGACGGGGGGACAATCAATGAACGGCGATCTGCAGAAGCCCGCGCGCCTGAAAGCGCACAGCGTTGTGATGGACAACCGGGAAAGAATCAGCATCACCGGCGTGAACGACGTGGAAAGCTTCAACGAGTCCGAAGTGGTGCTTTCCACCGAGCAGGGGATGCTGGTGGTGACGGGGTCCATGCTCCACATCAGCAGACTGAATCTGGACGACGGACAGCTCGTGGTGGGCGGCGTGATAGACACCGTGGAGTACGACGCCATCGAGCAGAAGAAAGGCGGGATCTTTTCCCGGGTGTTCCGGTGAGCACCACATTATCCCAGCCGGCGCAGATGGCGGCGTGCGTCTATGCCGGCCTTGTGATGGGCATCTTCCGGGATGTTTTGGATATGCTCCTGCCTTCGGAACGCATGTGGCTGAACGCGGTGAAGGACATCCTCTTCTGGGCGGGATGCACCCTGCTCGCTGCGGGAACGCTTTTCTTAGCCAACGGGCTGATCGTGCGCCCGTTTACGCTGATAAGCTTTCTTTTCGGCTTTTTGCTCTGGCGGTTCGCGGCGACGCCCTTCATCATGGGCGTTTACCGGAGGATCGCGTCCATCGTACGGACGGTTTTCACCCGCTTTTTCGAACTGCTGGAGTAAAAAACGCAAAATTTAAAAGTCCCAATATACTTTTATCGGCATTTTCATGCGGGGGGACAAGCCCGTTTTTCGAATCGTTCGGCTTCGGGTGAAACGGGGCAAAAAACGCGTGAAAACGCGATTTTTCCAAGAATTTTGCCTTTTGCAAAATAAGTTGGGAAAACCCCCGGTAACGCTGTTTACACGCAGGAAAAAAAGAACTATAATTCATAAAAGAGCATGCGTATGCAAAGGGAGGCGGCGTCGGTGAAACAACCCAGACCGCGTTTCAGATGGGAAAGGCTTGTGTTTCCTGCGATGCTGTTTGTGATGCTCGGATTCTTCGCCGTCACGCTGATGGACCAGCAGGCGCGAATGAACAGTATGGCCCAGGAGGAAGAGCAGCTCAACCAGTATCTTTCGGACCTTTCCACCGAGAGGGACAGGCTGGACCGCATGATCGACTACGCCGGGACGGACGCGTACATCGAACAGATGGCGAGGGACATTCTCGGCTGGGTCAAAAAGGGCGAAACCCGCTTTGTCGCGCCCTGAAAGGGGCAAGGCGGCGGGAGTGCTTCCCGCGCGCGTTTTGAATCGATACTTGCGCTCCCGTACGGGAGCGTTGTTTTATGAAAGGGAAAAAACGGGGGATTTATGGCAAAATACGCGATTGCGGACATCGGCACCAACTCGGTCAGGCTGATGTTGGCGGACGAGAACCTTCGGCCGGTTCAAAAATTCCTGACCACCACCCGAATCGGCGAAAAGCTGATGGAAACCGGCGAGCTTTCCGAAGCGGGTATGGTGCGCACACTGGACGCTTTGTGCCGCTACGCCGAAGAAGCGGCGAATTTCGGCGCGCCCCTTTGGGCGTTCGCCACCAGCGCGGTGCGGGACGCCGTCAATAAAGAGGAATTTCTCAGGCGCGCGCTTTCGGTGGGCATTCCCGTCGAGGTGGTCAGCGGCGAAACCGAGGCGAAGCTCGCCTTTTTGGGCGTGGGAACCACCGAGCGCGCCACGCTGATCGACATCGGCGGCGGCAGCACCGAGGTGGCGCAGGGGGAAGGCGGAACGCTTCTTGCGGCGTATTCCGTTCCCGTGGGCTGCGTGCGCGCGCTGGAGCGGTACGGCACCAGATCGGACGCGGAGGTGTTCGCCTCCTTAGCTCTGTGGTTCTTTCAGGAGCGGGTTTCCGGAAAAAGCATGACGATGGGGGACGCGCTTTCTTCTTTACGCCCTGCGGGCAGGGTGTACGCCGTCAGCGGCACCGCCACGTCAATAGCATCACTCTTTGCGGGGGCGACGCAGGGCTATGACGCCGCCGCCGTTCAGGGCAGGGTGCTGACCAGGGAGGACGTGCTCGCCATCCTTGACCGGCTGCGGGGCATGACGGTGGAACAGCGCTGCGCCATTCCGGTGCTGGGGGAGCGCGGGGACCTGATCGTCCACGGCGGCGTGTTGCTGCTGTTTTGCATGGAAGCGCTGGGGGCGAAGGAAATCACCATCAGCGACGCGGACAATCTGGAAGGCTATCTGCGCTACCGCCTGACGCGGGGCGAAGGCTGATACCAAAATGCAAAACAAGCGCGAAGGGACGAATCCTTCGCGCTTTTGCGTTTTTAACTAGCTGTTCAGCTGTTCAAGAAGCCTTCTGTCGAACTCCACGGCAGCGTCGTAGCCCATTTTCTTTAAGCGGTAGTTCATCGCCGCCACTTCCACGATGATGGCGAGGTTCCGCCCCGGCCGCACGGGCAGCAGAATGGAGGGGAGGGACAC
>JBMNTW010000258.1:0-2532 GCA_050945935.1 Christensenellales bacterium | reverse complement strand
CAGCGACCTTCGAAAAGCCGGTTACGAAACCGGTTTGAAACAGGCGAACCTGCCCGTGGACATCGATTTGATGGAGTATGCCGGCAGCTTTGAGATAGAGGACGCCTACGTCGCCATGCGCAGGCTTTTCAACCGGCGCAGGGACTTTACGGCGCTGTTTGCCATCACCGACTACTTTGCCATCGCCGCGGTTCGGGCGGCGACGGACCTGGGCATCCGCGTGCCGGAACGGCTTTCCGTCATGGGGATGGACGGGCTGCCCTTCACGAAGTATACTCTTCCTGAACTGACTACGCTGGAGCAGCCCACCGATAGGCTGGGAAACGAGGGCGTGCAGCTTTTGTTCTCCATGCTCCGGTCGAAGCACACCAAGCACATCGTGCTGCCCAGCAGGCTCCGGCGGGGCGAAACGGTGAAAAAGATCCAAACTTCTTGAAAGGGGTCCCGTTCCATCGGGAACGGCAACACGAACGCATGCAGCGAAGCAGCGGCATCATACTTCCCATTTCCTCTCTGCCATCCCCCCACGGGATCGGCACCTTCGGCCGCGCGGCCTACGAGTTCGCGGATTTTTTGGCGGAAAGCAACCAGAAGTACTGGCAGATTCTGCCCCTCGGGCCCACGAGCTACGGCGATTCGCCCTATCAGTGCTTTTCCTCCTTCGCCGGGAACCCGTATTTCATCGACCTGGACGAGCTGTGCGAAAAAGGACTGCTGACGAAAGCGGAAGTCAAAGGGGTAAACTGGGGGGATGATGACCGGTTCGTCGATTACGGCAAGGTTTACGCCAACCGCTTTTTGCTGCTGGAAAAGGCGTTCGCGCGGTTTTCGCGAAACCACGAGCTGGACGCGTTCATTGAAAGCCGCGACTGGCTTTTCGACTACGCGCTGTTCATGGCGCTCAAGGAGCATTTCAAAGGCGCACCCTGGACGGACTGGCCGGATGAGGGCATTCGCCTGCGTAAGCCCGAAGCCGTGAAGGCGTACACTGCGCTTTTAGCAGAACGGGTACGCTTTTACTGCTTTTTGCAGTACCTGTTCTTTGAACAGTGGAACGCGCTGCGCGCTTATGTCAAAGGGCAGGGCATCGGCATCATCGGCGATCTGCCCATCTATGTGCCGCTGGACGCGGCGGATGTTTGGGCGCATCCTGAGATCTTCTGGCTGGACGAGGACAAAAAGCCCGTCATGGTCGCCGGCGTGCCGCCGGACGCTTTCAGCGAAGAAGGCCAGCTTTGGGGCAATCCGCTGTACGACTGGGAGCGTCTGGAGCAAACGGGCTACGCGTGGTGGATGAAGCGCGTGCAAGCGGCGGCGGACTGCTTTGACGTGGTGCGGCTGGACCATTTCCGCGGCTTTTGCGATTATTACGCCGTGCCCTACGGCGCAGAGAACGCAAAGGAAGGCGAATGGAAGAAGGGTCCCGGCAGGGCGTTTGTCGACAAGCTGAAGCAAACCTTCCCCAACACGGCGTTCATTGCCGAAGATCTGGGGTTTTTAACGCCGGAAGTTCACGCGCTAAGGGAGTATTCCGGCTTTATGGGCATGAAGGTGCTGCAGTTCGCCTTTGACGCGTCAGCATCTTCAGACTATCTGCCCCACAAGTACCCCAGAAACTGCGCCTGCTATACCGGCACCCACGACAATACCACGGCTCTTGCCTGGTTTGAGCAGATCAGCCCGCGGGACAGGTACTTCGCCGCGCGCTACCTCGGCCTTTCGGAGGAGGAAGGCGTCCACTGGGGGCTGATACGGGGCGGCATGGGTTCCGTGGCGGACCTTTTTGTGGCGCAGATGCAGGATTACCTCGGCCTGGGGGACGAAGGACGCGTCAACCGCCCGGGAGAGAGGGAAGGCAACTGGCAGTTCCGCATCGAAAGCAATGCTTTGACGCCGGAGCTTTCGACGCGCATTTTGGATATGACAAAGATGTTCGGAAGATAGAATCGCACAGGACGAGGAGGTTTCTGCCATGTGTCGAGTGGCGCTGCTTCTGTTAATCTGCCTGCTTCTGATGGTTTCCGCCTGTGACGCGCGGCGACAGGCCTTCGTGCCCGTGGACCTGCCCGAAGAGTACGAAATTCCGGACTACTTGCCCTGGGAGCGGCCGGAAGGCGGCAAAGAGGGAAGGCTGTACGTCACCGGGGAACAGGCGCTTTTTGACTTTGATTATATGTGGGCGATGCTGCTTCAGAACGCGACCTTTTTGCGGATGGTGGACGACCACGCCGGCCTTCTGGGCTTCACCTTTGCGGACGTGCAGAAAAACTCCCTCGCCGTTCGCGATGAAATAGCCCGAAAGGATCTGATTGACCTTTACGATTTCTGGCGGCTGCTGCGGGGAAGCTTCGGCCGGCTGTCCGGCTATGGACACTTGAACCTCTTGACGCCGGATTTCGTCGCGTACATGCGGGAAGCTCTGGACTATGGGCAGAAAACCGTGGAGGAGTCCCGGCTGCTGTACAGCAACATGCTGGAAGTGCTCGACGCCCCGAAGGTGAAGGAAGCGTACGCCTGCCTTGCGCAGAACTT
>JBMNTW010000257.1:0-2537 GCA_050945935.1 Christensenellales bacterium | reverse complement strand
GAAACCTTTGCCGAGCTGTTCGGCGGCGGCACTGCGGAACTGCGCCTTGCCGGCGAGGATGTGCTGAGCTGTGATATCGACATCATCGCCCAGCCGCCGGGCAAGAAGCTGCAGATGCTTTCCCTGCTTTCCGGCGGAGAAAAGGCGCTGACTGCGATTGCGCTGATGTTCGCCATGCTCAAGCACAAGCCCATGCCGTTCTGCGTGCTGGACGAGATCGAGTCCTCGCTGGACGAGGCGAATGTGGACAACTTCGCCAGCTACCTGAAACGCTACGCCCACGAAACCCAGTTCATCCTCATCACCCACAGAAAGGGCAGCATGGAGGCGAGCGACACGCTCTACGGCGTGACGATGGAGGAAAAGGGCGTTTCCAAACTGGTGTCCGTCAAGTTATCGGACAAGGATTCTCATAGCGGAGGAGCAGCCTGATGGAAAAAGAAAAGAAAAAGGGTCTGTTTGCGCGCCTTGCGGACGGCCTGACCAAAACCAGAAACAACATTGCCGAAAAGATCGGCTCGGTGTTCTCTGGATTTTCGTCGATCAACGCCGATTTTTATGAAGAGCTGGAAGAAGCCCTCATCACGGCGGATATCGGCGTTCCCACCGTGGAAAAAATGCTGGACGAGCTAAAAAAGCGCGTCAAGGAGGAAAAAGTCCACGAAACCGAGCAGGCAAAAACCCTGCTGCGCGACATTGTGGCGGACATGATGCGCCCCGATACGCCCTTTCTGCCTCATGATGGTCCTTCCGTCATCCTCGTCGTGGGCGTGAACGGCGTGGGCAAGACCACCACCATCGGCAAACTCGCCCATGTGTATAAGGAAAGCGGCAAAAAGGTGCTTCTTTGCGCGGGGGACACCTTCCGCGCCGCCGCCGCCGAACAGCTGACGGTGTGGAGCCAGCGTGCCGGCGTGAACATCGTCAAGCATCAGGAGGGGGCGGACCCCGCCGCCGTGGTGTTTGACGGCATGGCGGCCGCAAAGGCGCGCGGCATCGATCTTCTCATCGTGGATACCGCCGGCAGACTGCACAACAAGAAGAACCTGATGGCGGAGCTTGAAAAAATAGGCCGCGTCATCGAACGGGAAGGCGCGAACTTCGAAAAGGAAGTGCTGCTGGTGCTGGACGCCACCACCGGTCAAAACGCCATCGCCCAGGCGAAGGTGTTTGCCGAGGCCGCGGGTATCACCGGCATTGTGCTGACCAAGCTGGACGGCACCGCCAAGGGCGGCGTGGCGATTTCCGTGAAAGAAGAACTGGGCGTTCCCGTGCGCTTCGTGGGCGTGGGGGAAGGCATGGACGATCTGCAGCCCTTCGATGCGGAGGACTTCGCGTCCGCCCTGTTCTAACCAAAGCAAAGAAAAGCGGGCTTCGGAGCGTGCCTCCGGCCCGCTTTGGTTTTTCAAGCGCGAAAGTCCCAAGATTTGCGCCGGTGGCTTGGGTATGATATATTATATTGATTAGATATGGACGAACCAGCCGAAAGGATACCGACATGAAGCTTCTGGCATTGATTGACGGAAACAGCCTTCTTCACCGGGCGTTCCACGCGCTCCCGCCCATGACCACGCGGGAGGGCACGCCCACCGGTGCCCTGTTCGGCTTTTTAAGTATGCTTTTGAAAGTCCTGACCGAGGAGCAGCCGGACGGTATGCTCGTCGCCTTTGACGAGCACGGACCCACCTTCCGCCACGAAATGTTTGATGCTTATAAGGCAGGCCGTCAGGAAACGCCGGACGATTTGCGCGCCCAGTTTCCCCTTCTGCGGGAACTGCTCGAAAAAATGCGCATCAGAACGCTTTCAATGCAGGGGCTGGAGGCGGACGACATCATCGGCATTTTCTCCCGAAAAGCGGAAAAAGAGGGCGTGCGTTCCCTCATCGTGACGGGGGACCGGGACGCTCTGCAGCTGGTGAACGAAAACACCACCCTGCTTCTGACCAAAAAGGGCATTTCCGAAACCCTTCGGGTGACGCCGGAAGTGCTGTTTGAGCTGTACGGCGTGATGCCCGCGGGCATGATTGAAGTCAAAAGCCTGATGGGCGATGCGTCGGACAATATTCCCGGCGTGCCCGGCGTGGGCGAAAAGACCGCCCTCAAGCTGATTCAGCAGTACGGCACTTTGGACGAAGTGCTCAAACATATCGATGACATTCCCGGCGCCAAACTCAAAGAACGCCTGAAGGAACACGGCCATCAGGCACGGATGTGCCTGGAACTCGCCCGCATCGTGACGGACCCGGACCGCATTCCGGAAGTTTCCCTTTCCGACTGCGCGTTCACGCCCTCCCAGCTGAACGACGGCAGGGAAATGCTTCGCGCATTGGAACTTCGAAACATCATCAGCCGCCTGCCTGCACCTTCGGAAGAAGTCAGGGAAGCCAAGGCAAAGAAGAAGGAAGCTCCGTCAAAAACCCTTTCCGGCAGGGAAGGGCTCATTGAAATCTTACCGAAACTTCTCGCTGCGAAGGAAGTCTCCGTCGTGCTGGCGGACGAACTGACCATCGCCACAGACGCAGGCGAGCAGTTCGCGC
>JBMNTW010000256.1:0-2586 GCA_050945935.1 Christensenellales bacterium | reverse complement strand
AAGGGGACGCAAGCAATATCGACCTTCTGGTGGGCAACGGCACCGCGCTGGAGGGGGACAACAAGGCGTACAAAGCCCTCATCGAATGGTGTGCGCAGACCGATTTCTCGAAAAACGAGAATTACGAAAAGCTCGCCGCCCAGGTGGATGTGGACAATTACATCGACTACCTCATCGGCGAGATGTACGTCGCCAACACCGACTCCGGCAACATCAAGTACTTCCGCGAGCGCAGTGAAGACCCCGAAAAGAGCAAGTGGCGCTGGATTTACTACGACTTCTGCTGGACCTTCCTCGGGGCGGACAAGGACTTTGTGGCGCGCTTCACCGACCCCGCCGGCCACGGCGTGGGCAAGGGCTTTTCCACCCAGCTCACCCGCTCGCTGATGCAGAACAAGCAGTTCCGGGAAAAGTTCATCTACCGCGCGGCGGAACTTTTAAACACCATTTACACGCCGGAAAACGTGCTCAAAAAAATCGAGGAATGCTCCTCGGTCATCTATGACGAAGTGGGCAGACCCGGCGGCGACGGGGAACGCTGGCCGGAGGGCGGAGGATTTCGGAACTGGAAAGCCTGCGTCAAGGGCATGCGCAACTTTGCCCGCCAGCGCCGGAACTACATGATCGACCACATCCAGAAATATTTCGGCCTGTCCGACGCGAAAGTCAGGGAAATCTTCGGCGAGAAGGACGTTGTGGAGCTGGAGTGACGGACCACGCAGGGCAGAAAAGGAGCATCGATATGCCAGGACGCAACGACAAGCCCTACCGGCATGAACTCAAGTATTTCATTAACCGGGGGACTGCCATCGAGCTGAAAACCAGGCTTTTGCAGACCATGGATTTAGACAGGCACGCCCTTGCGCGGGGCGGCAGCTACCACATTCGCAGCCTGTACTTTGACGACGTGATCGATTCCGCCGTGCGGGACAAGCTCGACGGCGTGGAAGAGCGCAAGAAGTTCCGCATCCGGATTTACAATTTTTCAGACGAGGAAATCTTCCTCGAATGCAAGCAGAAAACCGGTCCGTACATCAAAAAGTACGGCGCGAGGATCGACCGCGCGCTGTGCGACCAGATCTGCGCCGGCAACTGGCAGAACCTTATCTACCACGACGCGCAGATCGTGCGGGAGCTTTATTACCAGATGTCCTGCAGGCTTTTGCGCCCGTCCGTCATTGTGGACTATGTGCGAACGCCCTTTGTGGCGCGGTATCAGGACGTGCGCATCACTTTTGACGACGAGCTGCGCACCGGCGTGTTTTCCACCGACTTGTTTGACCCCAACCTTCCCACCGTTCCGGCGCTGGATTCCTACGACCTGATTTTAGAGGTCAAGTTCAACGAACACCTGCCGGAATACTACCACCGGCTGGTCCAGACGGACTACACGCTGCGCTCCGCCGCGTCGAAGTACGTCATCTGCCGCAAGTTTGAAGCGACGTGAAGCTTGTGCTCACAAGATTCCAGATAAAAGCAATCATCCAATCAGGAGGTAACCCATGAACGACGGCACCACTTCGATTCGAGACGTGCTTTCCTCGATGACGGACCTTTCCGGCAGCACTCTCTCGCCGCTGAACGTCATCATCACCCTGGCTCTGGCCTGCGCGCTGGGACTGTTCATCTTCTTCATTTACAGGAAGACCTTCTCCGGCGTGATGTATTCCCGCAACTTCGGCCTTTCTCTGGTGATGGTCACGATGATTACCTCGCTGATCATCCTGCCGATCACCAGCAACCTGACGCTGTCTTTGGGCATGGTGGGCGCGCTGTCCATCGTCCGTTTCCGCACCGCCGTGAAGGACGCCATGGACACGATGTTCATGTTCTGGGGCATCGCCGTGGGCATATGTATGGGCGCGAAGTTCTGGGCCGTGGGCCTGGTGGGCTCGCTGGCCATCGGCCTTCTGATGGTTCTGCTCTCGGTCATCAAGTTCCGCACGGCTTTACCTTATCTTCTGGTCATGCACTTTGACCTGAGCGCCGCCGCCAACGTCAAGGCCATGCTGGCAAAGCTTCCGGCGCACAAGCTCAAGAGCCGCACGGTGCGCGGCAGCTCCGTGGAAATGACGGTGGAACTGCGGCTGCGCAACGAGGAAACCGGCTTTGTGGACAAGCTGACCCAGCTGGAGGGCATGTACGACGCGTCGCTGCTCAGCTACCAGGGCGACATTATTTCCTAACAGTATAAAAAACCAACGGGAAGGGACGTTTTCGCACCCTTCACTTGTTATGTTTCAAAATCCGGGGAAACTGGGTTTCACAGCCGGGATTTACAGATTATTCAACTTTTTTTCGCACTATCGTTATAGCTTTCAATCCAGTATTTGCTATAATACTATCGACACATGGGAACGTGCGAAATAAAACATGGAGGAAAATACTCACATGAAAAAGACCCTCTCGCTGCTGCTGGCGCTGATGATGGCGTTCAGCCTGGTGGCCGTGCTGCCCACGGCAGCCGCCGCCGCCACCAAAGGGACCGTCAAGCTTTCCAGCGGCACCCTGAACGTTAGAAAGACTGCCAGCACTTCCGCTGCTGTCGTTGACAAGGTCAAAAACGGCGACGTCGTCACCGTCACC
>JBMNTW010000255.1:0-2599 GCA_050945935.1 Christensenellales bacterium | reverse complement strand
GGGGACATGATAATCCTCAGAATGACGGTGAACACCACCACCGTCAGCACCGGGTACTGGAGCCAGTTGTTAAAGGTCATCATCAGCTGATAGACCAGTTTGCCTAATGCGTTAAACAAGGCGTTATCCTCCGTATCGTCGAATGCGCCGCGCTAGCCTTCGCGGGCGCCGGATTGGCTGTTCGGCTCGTTTTTCGGGGGGATCCGTTTCCCCCGCACGCCAAGGGGCGAAAACAGCAGGAATTGGAGTTCCGGCGTCCATTTTCCCACGGGGGGTACGGGGTCATACCCGCCCTTACAGAAGGGATTGCAGCGAAGGACGCGCCAGATCGATAGCAAAAGTCCCTTCAGGGCGCCGTGACGCTGCAGGGCTTTCAGCGCATAGTCAGAACAAGATGGCCGGAAGCGGCAGGCGGGCGGAGTGAAGGGAGAGATGCGCCGTTTGTAAAACCGGATGGGCGCGGAAAGCAGTTCTTTTGCGGGTTTCATTCTTTTTCGGCCGCGGAAGTCGGGGCGGTATCGCAAAAAAGGCCCGCTTTTTTCAGAAGGTAGATGACGGTGCGCAAAAGGGAGGCGAAGGACTCGTCCTTTGCCTCGCTCCTTGCGATGAAGATCAGGTCATATCCCGGTTTGACGTACGGAAGCTGGCGGGCAAAGGCCTCACGAAAACGGCGCTTGACCTTATTCCGAACGACGGCATTGCCTACCTTCTTGCCCACGGCAAAACCCACGCGCACACTTTTGTGGCGGGCTGTGCAATACACAAGGGCAGCGCCGCGCGCACCGACGGATTTGCCCCTGCGGTACACGCGGTTAAATTCCTTGTTTTTCTTTAGCGAATATGAGCGATCCAAGGGAAGCCTGATTTCTTCCTGCCTTTTACACAGTCAGGCGCTTGCGGCCCTTTGCGCGGCGGCGGCGAAGCACGTTGCGGCCGTCGGCGGTCTTCATCCTCTGGCGGAAGCCGTGGACTTTCTTTCTCTGTCTCTTCTTGGGCTGATAAGTCTGGAGCATGGTGGCATTACCTCACAATAATTAGTATTAAGCCGGTCGGTTCCGGCGGGAACGCCTTGTAAGCGGCGCGAAATCACCTTTTTGGGCAGGCTGCACAAAAGGCAATAAAAAAATACGCGCTAAAATATTATAGATGGAGCGTGGGTGGATGTCAAGCAAGGCGGAAGGGGGCAAATCATGCTATTGTTTGCCTGCTGTTGTTCATGGTATCATGAGCGGGATGCAAGAAAAGAGGTTTCGGATTCACATGAATACAGGTAAAATCGGACCGTTTTACGCGCGTGCGAAGATCAACTGGTCACTGCTGATGGAAGGATTAAGGGAGGACGGCTACCACCTTTTGGATACGGTGATGCAGCGTGTCAGCCTTTTCGACGAGATTGTGATGACGCCCGCGACGGAATGGAGCGTGCAATGCTCCAACGCCCGCCTTCCGGCGAACGATAAAAATACGGCGCTGCTCGCCGCGAAAGCCTACGCCAAAGCCGCGGGGTTGACGGACGCGTATCACATCTATATTACCAAAAACATCCCCGTGGGCGCGGGGCTGGGCGGCGGCAGCGCAGACGCCGCGGCCGTACTTATAGCGCTGAACGAACGTTACGGCGCGCTGACAAGGGAGGAACTGCTCGCCCTCGGCCTTTCCATCGGGGCGGACGTGCCCTTCTGCCTTACGGGTGGCTGCGCCCGCTGCACCGGCGTGGGCGAGGTGATGGAGCCGGTTCAACCGGCAGGGGAGTACCATCTCGTCATCGCGGGCTGCGGCTCAAGCCTGAACACCGCGCGGGTGTTCCGCCGGTATGACGCCCTGCTCGAAGCTAACAGGGCGCATGAAGGGGCGGCCCTTCCCGAATTCGAGCAGCAGAACCCTCCGCTGGTTTGTGATGAGCCCTTCCCCTGGGAGGATGAAACGGAACGCCTGACCCAGGCGCCGGAGGAACACGAGATTCCCGCCGTATGCACCGGCGACGCGCTGACGAAGGCGCTGATTGCCGCGTTGTCCTCCGGCTGCGCCTTTACCGTTGCAAAGTCCCTGAACGCCTTTGCCTGCCGCCTGAAGACAAGCGAAGGCTCCGCGGTGGCGGGGGGCATACTCTGCGACGAGCGCTACGTTTCCGAAGCGGACTGCGCGCTGTGCATCGCCAGAGCCAAAGAACTGCTCTGCGGCGCCAATGATTTAACCTTCACCGCCTGCAGCCTTGCCCCTGCCGTGGCGGACACGCTGCTTGACCTGAAGTGCGCCGGGGCGCTGGCCGCCTCCATGAGCGGGTCCGGCTCCGCCTGTTTCGGGCTGTTCGCCGATCTGGAATCGGCGCAAAAAGCGGCAAAACAGCTTTCCCACCTGCCTTTTTGCGCGGTATGCAGCACCGAAAGGGTCGACTAAAATCCCAATCAAAAAAATTCCCCGGGTGATTTGCCCGGGGAATTACTTTTTGGTTATCGCGTTACGTAAGAGGCGCTGATGTAGCCGGTTACGCCGTCCACATTCACTTTCAGCCAGCCGCCCAGATCTTCAAGAATCTCCACGATGCGCTTGGCGGAAAGGGTCTCCAGCGCGTCATAGGATGTACCGGGACCGGAGCGGA
>JBMNTW010000254.1:0-2601 GCA_050945935.1 Christensenellales bacterium | reverse complement strand
GGAATGCGACTGGATCGAGTCTAAAATCAGCAGGGAAGAGCTGTACCACGCCTGCGGACTGCGGCTGGACCCGTATTTTTCCCTGCCGAAGATGCTCTGGCTCAGAAACCACGAGCCGGAAATCTGGGCAAAAACCAGCAAGCTCGTCGGTGTGCAGGACTATCTGACCTTCCTTCTCACGGGCAGCATGGCCACCGACTGGAGCCAAGCCTGCAGAACGATGCTGATGGACCTTTCCACATTCTCATGGAACGAAAAGCTCCTGGAGCTTTTTGAAATCGACAGGAACCTGCTTTGCGACCTGATTCCCCCCGGCGGCACCGCCGGAGGGTTGACGGAGCAAGCCGCAAAAAGGACCGGTCTTCCCGCGGGGCTGCCCGTTCTGCTTTGCGGCGGCGACCAGCAGTGCGCAGCGCTTGCCTTAGGGCTGTTCTCACCGGGAACCGCCACGGCGAACACCGGAACAGGCGGATTTGTGCTGGGATATGCCGAAAAGCCGATTTTCGATAAAAAGCAGCGCATCCTCTGCTCCGCTTCGGCGATTCCCGGAAGATGGATCGCGGAAGCAGGCATCTACGCCTCCGGCGCGATGTTCAGCTGGGCGAAAAACCAGCTCTTTGAAGGCAGCGGAGAGGAGGGAGACCCCTACGCCCGCATCAATCAGCAGGTTTCCGAAGTCCCGCCGGGCAGCAACGGCGTCATCGTACTGCCGCACTTTTCGGGCAGTGCCGCCCCCAACTGGAACCCGCTTGCCAAGGGGTTGATTTTCAACCTTGGGCTGGGTTCCACAAAGGGCGAAATCAGCCGCGCCATCCTCGAAGCCATCGCCGGTGAAATTGCGGACAATCTGGAGCTCATCGCAGAAAACTGCGGAAAAGTCCAGCGCCTGTTCGTCGCCGGCGGGCTGACGCGGTCTCCGTCCTACTGCCAGATCATGGCGGACAGTACCCAGGTGAACGTCATCCGCCGCAAGAACGCAGAAGCCACCGTGCTGGGCTGCCTGATTTCCGCCTGTGTCAGCAGGGGGTTCTACGGTGACTATGAAACCGCCTTCCAGGCTGTGATGAGCGGCGCGGAGGAGGAGTTCAAGCCGGACGAAGCGCTCGGCAGGATCTACGCCCAAAACAGGGAAATCAAGCGCGCGATTTACGCGGCGCTCAACGCCGCAAAGGTTTACGAAATGGCAAACCAGGAAACGGTTTGACCCAAACGCAGGATTGGTTGCGAACCCTTTATCAAACTGCAACGGCAAAGTCCGCCGTCCGAATAATCGGGCAGCGGACTTTTTCTTAGTCAATCACCCTTCATTTTGCTAAAATGCTGAACTTACTGGCAATTTTGCAAATTCTAAAACAGAGCCAGCTTGGAACGCGGCAGGGGCTAATCAACCGGCTTCGCAGGAAATCCTGCGAAAATCTGCAACTTACACGAGTCGTTATTGCAAAAGCACACCTTTCTTGCTACAATACATGCGAGAACAACTTGGAGGACATTATGCGCATTCTGATCAGCAACGACGACGGTATCATGGCGCCCGGCATTCGGGCGCTGGCAAAAAGATTATCGAAAGAACACGAAGTGACTGTTGTGGCTCCTTCCAAAGAGCAGAGCGGCGTGGGGCACAGCATCACTTATTTTACGCCCATTTACTCCCGGCCGCAGAGCATCCTCGGTGTGGATGTAAAAGCCTTTGCCGTGGACGGCAGCCCGGTGGACTGCGTGAAATTCGGCATCGGCTGCATCATGGAAGAAAAGCCCGACCTTGTGGTCACCGGCATCAACCAGGGTCCGAACATCGGGCCGGACGTGTTCCCTTCCGGCACCGTGAACGCCGCCATCGCCGGCGTGCTGGAGGGGGTTCCCGCCATCGCCGTTTCTTACGCGGATTTTTTGAGCAGCGACTTTGAAGCCAGCGCCGAGCTTGCGGCCAGGCTTGTCAACTTCGTGAAGGAAAATCCCCTTCCCAAGGGCATGCTTTTGAATCTGAACGTACCCGCCCTGCCTTTAGAGGAAATCAAAGGCCCCTGCGTGGTACCCATCGAGGAAAAGGGGCTGCAGTTCCGTTACGAAACCCGCGAAAGCCCCATGAAGCGCAGCTATCACTGGCTCACCATCGTGGGCGGCAGGGAGAACGTGAACCAGTCCGAAGCGCCTGTCAGCGACGCTGACGCCATCGCGAAGGGCTACGCCAGCATCACCCCTGTGAAAATCGACCTGAGCGATTACGACTACATTGAAAAACTCAAGCAAACCGGCCGGTTTATCTGATTTTAAGTCTTTGTCCGAGAGGAGGCAACCAATGGAAAACAACGACCTTCTGCAATGCATCAACGCTTCCTACAAGTCCATGAGCAAAGGGCAAAAGCAGATCGCCCAGTACATTCTGGACAATTACGACAAAGCCGCCTTCATAACCGCCTCGAAGATGGGCAGTCTTGTGGGTGTCAGCGAGTCCACCGTGGTGCGGTTCGCCTACGCTTTGGGGTACGACGGTTATCCCGCCCTGCAGCGCTCGCTGCAGGAACTGATTCGCAACAAGCTGACCAGCGTTCAGCGCATCCAGCTTACCGAGGATATCCAGGAGAGCGACGTATTAAAGAC
>JBMNTW010000253.1:0-2620 GCA_050945935.1 Christensenellales bacterium | reverse complement strand
CGGGCGCACTTGCGCTTGAAACGTTTCAGGGCGCTTTCGAGAGACTCGTTCTCTCCCACACGGACTTCAGACATACCCTATCTCACCCCCTCCGAAAAGAACGTTCAACATCGCGCGGATACTTCTGTGTCCTAAAGCAATTCACAGATACCTTGGTCATTATACTTGATGCGTGCCGCCAAGTCAATGTTTTTTGCATGGAACCCTTAACCGGGAGGCCAGGCAAGGCTTCTGCCGCCGAGAACGTGAATGTGCAGATGGTCCACGCTCTGGCCGCCGTCCCTCCCTGTGTTGATCACCAGGCGGAAACCGCCTTCCGCCAATCCTTCCGCCCTGGCAACGTCCCGCGCCACGGCGAGCAGGTGCCCGAGCAGCCCTTCATCGTCCGCTTCCAGAATGGAAGAAAGATGTTTTTTGGGAATCACCAGCGCGTGCACGGGCGCGGCGGGCGCAATGTCATAAAACGCTACGCAGAGATCATCCTCATAAATCTTTTTTGAAGGTATTTCACCAGAGCCTATCCTGCAAAAGATGCAATCCATCTTTAGCCCCCTTGCTTCGTGATGAGCCGTAAAATGTCCGGCTTTATGTTTATTCTGCAACAAGCGGTAATATCCTGCATTTTGGTCATAGATTTTTCCGCTTTCAGTCACAGAAATTTCATCCGTTTCGCGATGATTCTTCCACGATTTCGCCGACGGCGGTTTCCCCTTCGCGAAGGATAAGCCGCACGTTGACGATGCCGCCCTGTGCGCCGCCTTCCACCGCTGTGTGGATGTAGGTTCCGGTGTAGCCCGTCATGCGGCCGTTTTCGTCCCTTTGCTCCAGCAAAACGCTCTGCACGCTGCCGAGTGCCTCGTCAATATAGGCGTGTTCCAGGCGTTTGCCCAGTTCGATAAGCTCGGCAGCGCGGCGGTTTTTCACCGATTTGGGAAGGTCCGGCCTTTCCGCGGCGCGGGTTCCCGGCCTTTTGGAATAGGGGAACACATGGATGCGCGAAAAAGCGATGCGCTCCACGAACTTCAAAGTCTCCTGATGCTCCTCTTCCGTCTCTTCCGGAAAACCTGCAATCACATCTGTGGTCACAGCGCATTCTGGCATGTATTTTCGCAAAGTGTCAACGCCTTTGGCGTAATCCGCCGTGCGGTACCTGCGGTTCATGCGGGCTAATACCGTATCGCTGCCGCTTTGCATCGAAACATGGAACTGCCGGCAGAGTTTTTCCAAAGCGGCACAGCGGGCGCAGAAGTCCTCCGTCAGAATCAGCGGCTCCAAAGAGCCAAGGCGCAGGCGCTTCACACCCTCGACGGCACAGACCCGCTCGATGATGGTGATGAGGTCCGTTCCGATATCCGCCCCGTAGGAGGCAAGGTGAATGCCCGTCAGCACGAATTCAGAAAAACCGGCGGCGGCAAGGCGTTCCACTTCTTTGAGCACGTTTTCCGGCTGCCTGCTGCGCACCGGACCCCTCGCAAAGGGGATGATGCAGTAAGAGCAGAAGCGGTTGCAGCCGTCCTGAATCTTCAATGTGGCGCGGGTGCGCCCGTCCGTCATGGCGGGGAGCTCTTCAAACACCCGCTCGGTCATAATGTCTCCCACGGCGTTGATTTTTTGGCGCGTTTCCCACGCTTTTGCGGCAAGTTCCGGCGCGAGGGAGCGGTTTTTCGTGCCCAGCGCCACATAAACGCCGGGCAGGGAAAGCATCGCCTCCGCCGCCTTCTGGGCGCCGCAGCCCGCCACCATCACAATGCCGTCCGGGCTGACGGAACGGGCGCGGGATGCCATCTGACGGGTCTTTTTGTCGCCTGTGGCGGTAACGGTGCAGGAGTTGATAACGGAAACCTCGCACTCCTGCCCAAAGTCGACAATATCCCAGCCCGCTTCTGCGAACAGGGACATCATCGTTTCGGTATCGTATTGGTTCACCTTGCACCCGAGGGTGCAGAAAGAAACTCTCACGGGGTCATATCGTCCTTTTCGTAAAGTATCATCGCCGCGGCGGCGGGGCCGGCGGTTTCGGTGCGCAAAATGCGGCTGCCCAGAGAAACGGACACCGCGCCGCAGTCCGAAAGGGCCTTTGCCTCCTCTTTGGAGATGCCCCCCTCCGGTCCAACGATTACGGCAATGTCTTTCGCTGTTGGCGAAGCGCGCAGCGCGTCTTTCAGGGAGCGCTCCTTCTCCTCCTCCCACAGAAGCAGGGTGAGTTCATGCCTGCCGGAACGCTCGCAAAGCTCGTTAAAGCTGATGGGCGGTTCGACTGAAGGAACGATGCCCCTGCGGGACTGCTTTGCCGCCTCCATCGCCACTCTTGCGTAGCGGCTGTGGCGGTTGTCCTCCGCGTTCCAGGGCTTTGCCACCGCCCGTTCGCAGTTGAAGGGCACGAAGGCCACAACGCCCAGTTCCACGCCCTTTTGCACCACCGTTTCGAACTTGCCGGTTTTGGGCACGCCCTGATACAGCGTTACGCGGCAGACCGGTTCGGTGTTCACTTCCACAAAAGAAATCAGCTCGGCAAGCACCGCCTTTTTGCCGATGGAAACGATGCGCGCGCTCCATTCGCGGCATTCGCCGTCGCACAGGCGCAGTTCGTCCCCTTCCTTCAAACGAAGGACTTTTGCGA
>JBMNTW010000252.1:0-2625 GCA_050945935.1 Christensenellales bacterium | reverse complement strand
AGCGCTTCGTGCGCTGCGGCGATGGTGCGGGGGTCGCTGGTGAGGCCCATATAGTTGTTGGAGCCCAGCATGATAATGTTCCTGCCGTCCATCACCACTTCGGTGTCCTGGCCGGTCTCCAGCGCGTGGAAATAGGGGTAAAGGCCGGACTGGCGCGCCATTTCCGCGTCCTTAAAATCGTATGCTTTCTGGAAAAGATCCATTGCAGCCTCCGTTCGTCCAATCGAGATGACGGTCACGCCTGCCTAAAAAAATGCGCATGACCCTTAAGATACCGCAAACATTCTAATATGTTTGGCTGTGAAAAGTCAAAGCCCCGAGGGGCATATGCGTCACATTTAAGAAAACTGTAAGAATCAGAAGTATCCGCCCGTGGAAAAATCCGCCATTTTGGGCATCGTCCGGCGCGATTTTTTGATTTAGCAGAAAAAAGCGAAAAAAGCACCCGCTGCGAAGCAAAAACGCGGCAAACAGGGCAAACTTTGCCTGCGGCGGCGTTGCCTTCCTGTTCCGGAGTATATTATAATAACCAGAACACGGCAGGCGCCGGGGGCATCCCGGGTGGAGTTCCACGGCGCGCAAAGCCGAATCCGAATTTCTGATGTCGGGTATCCTAAACAGAACTCGAACAAAGGAGCCACCATGAATACCATCCAGAACCCGAAAAACGGCGGGTTGAACGCCCGCGCGCTGGCCGGCTACGGCCTTTTCGCGGCGATCATTTTCATTTTGGGGCTGACGCCGCTGGGCTACATCACGCTGCCCATCGCCGCGATTACCACGGTGCACATCCCCGTCATCATCGGCGGCCAGCAGTTCGGTCCCAAAGGCGGGATGCTGCTCGGCTTCTTCTTCGGGCTTACCAGCCTGATTCGCATGTTTCTAACGCCCACCGCCGTCGGCGCCGTGGTGCTGGGAACGCATTCGGGGTTTGGCGCTTTGAATCTTGCGCTGATCCTGTTCGTAACGTTTTTGCCCAGAGTGCTGACGGGGCTGTTCGCGGCGCTTTCTTTCCGATTGCTCTGCCGGTTTGACAAGTCCAGAATCGTCGCATACGGCATTTCATCCTTCATCGGCTCCATGACCAACACCGTGTTCTTCCTGGGCGGGCTGTACCTGCTCGCCTTTGAACAGACGGCCCAGGCCTTTGGCGTGGCGGGAGAGGGGCTGATGGCGGTTATTTTGGGCATCGTGTCCTTAAACGGCCTGTTGGAAGCGGCCGCCGCGGTGATATTGTGCACTGCTGTGGGAAAAGCGATGCAGTCCGTCAACCGGCGCAAACAAGGCGCCAACACCCAGATTAAGGAGCGGCATCAATGATCCTGACATTGGACGTCGGCAATACCAATATCAAGTCCGGCCTGTTTGAGGACGGCAAGCTCATTCATTCCTGGCGCATGTCCTCCGTCCGCCAGCGTACGGCAGACGAGCTGGGCATCATGATGGAGTCCTTCTTTCTGCACGCCAGCCGCAAAACCGCAGAGGTGACGGGGGTGATCATCTCCTCGGTGATTCCTTCCATGAACTTCACCATCGAGCACATGTGCGGCCTTTATTTCAAAAATGCAGAGGTCATGTTCGTCGGCCCGGGCATCAAGACCGGCATGAACATCCGCTACGAAAACCCCAAGGAACTCGGCTCCGACCGCATCTGCAACGCCGTGGCGGCATATCGCCTGTACGGCGGGCCGGTGCTCACCGTGGACTTCGGCACCGCCACCACCTTCGGTGTCGTTTCCGAAAAAGGCGACTTTCTGGGCGGCGCCATCTGCCCCGGCATCATCATCTCGATGGACGCCCTCACCGAGCGCACCGCGAAGCTGCCCAGGGTGGAGCTGGTCAAACCCAAGTCCGTCATCGGCAAGAACACCGCCAACTGCATCCAGGCGGGCGTGGTGTACGGCTATGTGGGGCAGGTGGACTACATCATCAACAAAATCCAGATGGAGCTCAACGAGCCGGACATCAAGGTCGTCGCCACCGGCGGCATGTCCCGCTTTATTGCCGATTACTCGCACTATGACATCACAATCAACAGCACCCTCACGTTAGAGGGGCTGTATATGATTTATAAATTGAACACCGCCCAACAGTGAGCGTGCGCGATTTCGCGCAGCGCCGGAAAAGGAGAGTGACATGAAGCAGGTCAACATTGCCATTCTGGGCTTTGGAACCGTGGGCAGCGGCGTGTACCAGGTGCTGACCGAAGGCCGGGAGTCCATCCAACATCGTGAACGACTGAATATCGACGTTCGGCGCATCCTCGTCAGGGATCTTGTGACGGAGCGGAACATCGGCCTTGCGCCCATGGAGCTGTTCACCACCGATTTTGCGGAAATCATCAACAATTCGGAGATTTCCATCGTCGTCGAGTGCATGGGCGGCACCGTGCCGGCGAAGGATTATATTCTGCGCGCCCTCGCCGCCGGCAAGACCGTCGTCACCTCCAACAAGGAGGTGCTGGCGAAGCACTGGCCGGAATTTGAGCGCCAGGCAAAGGCCACGGGCGCGGGGCTTTATTTCGAAGCCACCGCAGGCGGCGGCGTGCCCATTATCAGAACGCTCTTGGACGCCATGCAGGCGAACAACATCACCCGTTTGATGGGCATCATCAACGGTACCACG
>JBMNTW010000251.1:0-2630 GCA_050945935.1 Christensenellales bacterium | reverse complement strand
GGTGTGCGCCGCGAGCAAAAGGGCGATGATGCCGTTGCCGGTGCCGAGGTCGCAAACCCTTGCCCCTTTTTTCACCCTGCAGAAGGAGGAAAGCACCACCGCGTCGCTCCCGAAGCAGAAGCAGGAAGGGTCCTGAATGATTTTCTGGCCGTTTTGCAGATCGTCCAGCCGTTCGTGTTCAAATAGTTCCGGAACTTCCGGCATCGTTGCGTCCTTTCAGTAATCCTTGGCCTTTTCCTCACCCCGAAGCACCCGCAGCGCCCCTTGTGCGAGGGCGAGCATTTCCTCCTCGCCGGGGATGACCTCGATGGGGGCGATCAGGCTGACCCGCTGCTTGATGCAGCCGGTGAAGCGCACGGAATTCGCCAGACCGCCGGTGAGGATGATGGCGTCCACCCGCCCTTCCAGCACAGCGGCCATGGCGCCGATCTCCTTGCTGACCTGATAGGCCATGGATTCAAGCACCAAAGTGGCGTATTCGTCCCCTTCCTTAATCAGGCGTTCGACCTTTTGCAAATCGTTGGTGCCCAGGTACCCCGTCAGCCCGCTGCCCCGCCGCATTTTTTTGATGAGCTCTTCCTCGGTGTAAGCACCCGAAAAGCAGAGCTGAATCAGCGGCACGGTGGGGATGGTCCCCGCCCGTTCGGGGGTGAAGGGGCCTTCGCCGGCGAGGGCGTCGTTCACGTCGATGACCCGTCCGTACCGGTGCGCCCCCACGGTGATGCCGCCGCCCATATGGGCAACGATGAACCGCCCGTTTTCATAGGGCATGCCCATCTTTTTGGCGACTTTTCGCGCCACCGCCTTCTGGTTCAGGGCGTGGAACACGCTGCGCCGCTCGATGCCGGGGAAGCCCGTCAGCTTGGCGTACTGGTCCAGTTCGTCCACCACCACCGGGTCCACCACGAAGCTGGGAATGCCGAGGTCTTTGGCAATGTCCGCCGCGATGATGCCGCTTAAAGAGGAGGCGTGGGTCTCGGCGGTCTCTTGCAGGTCTTTGAGCATGCGCTCGTTGATGAAATACGTCCCGCTGTCGATGGGCTGAATCAGCCCGCCGCGGCCCACCACGGCGGAGAGGGTGGAAGGGTCCACCCCCATTTCCGAAAGGGCGTGCATCACGGTTTCCTTGTGGATGGATTTCTGACCGGCAAAGCCCCCGGCGCCGATTCTGCCCCGTTCGTGGTGGATGGCGCGCTCGGCGACAAGGGTCTCGTCGTCAAATACGGCGAGCTTGGTGGACGTGGAGCCGGGGTTTACGGCGAGTATGCGAAACTGTCTTTCCATGGCCCCTCCGATGGTTGTAATGGTGTTACTTGCCCGCGACGGTCACGGCGGAAACCAGCACCGAGGGCGAAGAGACGTTCAGCGCCTCCAGATCGAACTTCAAATCGCTGCCTACGGCGGTGATGTTCTTCAAAAGTTCCAGGAAGTTACCGGACACGGTAATCTGCTCGATGGGTTCGGCGCGCTTGCCGTCCTTGACCATAAAGCCCCTGGCCTGCGCCGAGAACGCGCCGGAAACGGGGTTGCAGCCCGCGTGCAGGCCGATGACTTCCACGATTAAAACGCCGTTGCCGAGCTTTTTCATCAGTTCGTCCAGCGAGTGTTCGCCGGGAACGATGTGGAAGTTGCTGGGCGAAACGCTCACCGGCGCGGCGACGGAACCCTTGCCCGCGTTGCCGGTGGTTTCGCAGCCGGCGACTTTGGCGGTCTTGAGGTTGTGCAGCAGCGTGTTCAGCCTGCCCTTTTCCACCACGTGGGTGCGCTGGGCGGGAACGCCCTCGTCATCAAACGCGCGGCGAAGAACGGCTTCTTCCAGCATCGGGTCGTCGTATATGTCCACCACGGAAGAGGCGATGATCTCGCCCTCCTTGCCGGCGAGCATGGAGCGGCCTTTCTGGGCTTCTTCCGCGCTGAACATTTCCGAAAACACGCCGAGCAGCGAGGAGATGGCTTCCCTTCTGAACACCGCGCCGTACACGCCGGAAGCGGGGGTAATGCCGCCGAACTGGGAGAACAGGTCCTCCGCCGCTTCTTTGGCGATGGCTTCTACGTCAATGTCCTTCAAAGACTTACCGACGCGGTGACCCGTACCTTCTTTCGTTACGCCGTCAATGGTGGCGACGGAGGTGACATACGCATAGGCGTAGCCCGATTTTTCCAACAGGTCCAGACCCTTGGAGTTGATGATTCTGCGCTCGCTTTCTTCGGTGGCGAGCATGCACCAGCCCAGCTTTTCGATGCGCTCGTCCGCGCCCAGAGCCGCCTTTTCCAGGGCGTACAACACGTCCAGCTTTTCCTTTGCCGTGGTAGCAGCAAGGGCGGGGTCCACTTCGGGGGAGGCGGGGTACGCTTTCGCTCCGGCAAAGATTTCCTGCTCGTCCGGGTCGTCGATGATGGCGGCGTTCGCCTTCGCCTGGTCCAAAAGGCGCTTCGGGTCGTCCTCCGGGGCTTCGGAATAGGCGTAGCCGATTTTGCCGCAGTCTGCGCGCAGGGAAAGCGCGCTCTTTTCGCTGACGGCGTAGCGCTCCAGCTCGCCCTTTCGCAGCGCGGCGGTGAAGGATTTGCCGCCGCCGTAATAGATTTCCGCCGAACGCACGCCCTCGGGGAGATTGGAAAGGGCCTTGCGG
>JBMNTW010000250.1:0-2704 GCA_050945935.1 Christensenellales bacterium | reverse complement strand
GGGAAAGGTGGTTTCCCAGAACCCTGCGTCAGGCAAGTCGGTGCCTGCGGGGACCAGTGTTTCTGTGGTTCTTGAGTACAGCGAAGAGTAACGCCGGGAAAACCATTGTCTACCGGAGGTTGAGAGAGTCATACATATGTGATATAATCAACCCGTTTGTAATAAACCTCGGGGGTTTCCCGTTTTGGAGGTATGAATGACCCGATCGCTAAGCCTTGGCGAGCTTTTCGCAGGCATTAACCACGTTCATAAAGGCGCGGACGCCACCATCACATCCATCGAGTGCGACTCGCGCCAGGTCGGCCCGGGCAGCCTGTTTGTGTGTGTCGTTGGCACGTTTCAAGACGGCCATGTATATGCTGAACAAGCGGTACGTGCAGGCGCTGCGGCGCTGCTGGTGGAGCGCGAGCTGCCGCTTGACGTTCCCCAGATTATCGTGGAGGATACGAGAACGGTGCTGGCCCTTTGCGCCGCGAAGTTCTATGACTATCCCGCTCAGAAGATGCGCATGGTGGGTGTAACCGGCACAAACGGCAAAACCACCACCACCTATATGCTTAAGTCCGTGGCGGAGCAGGCGGGCCTGAAGGTCGGCCTTATCGGCACCATCACCAACCTGATTGGCGACAAGGTGCTCCCCGCCAACCACACAACGCCCGACCCTGCCGAGCTGCACAGGCTTCTTCGGCAGATGGTGGACGAAGGCGTGGAACTATGCGTGATGGAGGTTTCCTCCCATTCGCTGGACCAAAAGAGGGTATACGGCATCGAGTACGACGCCGCGGTGTTCACCAACCTCACCCAGGACCATCTGGACTACCACAAAACCTTTGACAACTATCTCGATGCGAAGCGCATCCTGTTCACCCAGGCCAAGCACGCCGTGTTGAACTGCGACGACGAGCACTGGTCCCGTCTGGTGAAAGGGCTTGATTGCGGAAAGACCACCTTCGGCGTGCGCGAAAACGCGGACATTTACGCCAAAAACATCGACATTACCCCCGCCGGCGTCGCCTTTGATTTGTACCTTCCCACGGGGAAGGGGCAGGAGAAGGAAGCTCGGCACGTCAAGCTGAATATTTCCGGCCTGTTCTCGGTGTTCAACGCCATGGGAACCGCCGGTGCCGCTTTGGTACTCGGCTTTACGCCGGACGAGATCGCCGCGGGGCTGCAAAAAGTTACCAGCGTTTCCGGCCGGCTGGAGAAGCTTCCGGTGCCGAACAGGGAATACTCGGTATTGCTGGATTACGCCCATACCCCCGACGCGCTGGAAAACGTGCTCAAAACCGTGCGCACCTTCACCGAGAACCGGCTGATTGTGCTCTTCGGCTGCGGCGGGGACAGGGACCGTGCCAAGCGTCCCATCATGGGCGAAGTCGCAGGAAGATATGCGGATTTCTGCATCATCACCAGCGACAACCCGAGAAGCGAAGACCCCCTTGCCATCATGAAAGCCATCGAAGAGGGTGTGACCCGCTCCGGCTGCGAGTACTTGATGATCGAATCCAGGTACGAGGCCATCAAAACGGCCCTGGAAATGGGCAGGGCAGGGGACGTGATCGTCCTTGCCGGAAAAGGCCATGAAACCTACCAGGAGATCAACGGGATCAAAAGTCATTTCGATGAAAAGGAGATCGTGGCGGAGATTGCCGCTTCGTTTGCCGAAAAGCACTAAGCCGCGATGCACATAAGATGGACAGACTGATACTGTCAATACTCATAGCCTTCGGCATCTGCCTTTTGCTAGGGCCGTTCCTCATCCCGCTGCTTCACAGGCTGAAGTTCGGCCAGATGGTGCGGGACGACGGCCCCAAAAAGCATCTTTCCAAAGCCGGAACGCCTACCATGGGCGGCATTATGATGGTGATTTCCGTGGTTGTCACGTCCCTGATTCTGGGCGATGGCAGCATGGAGTTTCTGCCGATGATGCTCATCGCCACCGCGGGTTACGCGGCCATCGGCTTTCTGGATGACATCCTCAAGGTCAAGCACAAAAGGAGCCTTGGCCTGAGGGCATATCAGAAGATGATCGGGCAGGTGGGACTTGCGGCGGTCATCGCCGTCTGGGCGTACAACAACCCCCTCATCGGCTCAAAAATCGAGATTCCCTTCGCCAACGTCACCTGGGACCTCGGCTGGCTCTACATTCCCTTCGCGATGTTCGTCATCGTCGCCTTCGTCAACGCCGTGAACCTGACGGACGGGCTGGACGGCCTCGCCTCCGGCACGATGCTCATCGACTCCATCACCTACGCCTTCATCCTGTTCGTGATGGCGGCAGCGGCAGCCGCTGCGGGGGATGTGTATCTTTCAGACAACATCAAAAACGCGATGCTTTTCGCCGGTGCCGTAGCCGGTGCTTGCTTGGGCTTTTTGCGCTTCAACGCGTACCCCGCCCGGGTGTTCATGGGGGACACCGGTTCCCTTGCTTTGGGCGGCGCGCTTTCCATCATGGCCATCGTCAGCCGCACCATGCTTCTGGCTCCCATCATCGGCGTGATGTTCGTCGCCAGCACGGTATCCGTCGTGCTGCAGGTGGGGTCCTATAAGCTTCGCAACAAGAAGCGCATCTTCCTGATGGCGCCTTTGCACCACCATTTTGAACTCAAGGGCTATCCGGAGACGAAGATCGTATCCATGTATATGATCATCACCGCCATTGCCTGTCTGGTCGTCCTGCTGCTTTATGTATAGGAAAACAAAT
>JBMNTW010000249.1:0-2734 GCA_050945935.1 Christensenellales bacterium | reverse complement strand
GGCGAAGTGCACCATGGGCACCATGTCGATGTTGTAGGTGCCTGCGCCCAGATCCACGGCCGAGGCAATCATCTTGCCGTCGTTCTGCGCCATGCCGATGAGGGTCCAGTAACCGCCGAGATCCTGATAATAGGGGTTGGTGGAGAGGAAGCGCTCCTCAAGTTCCTTGCTGCCGCCGAAACCGCCGGTGGCGAGGATGACGGACTTGGCGTTGATGGTGTATTCCGTACCGTCATGACCCACGGCCTTCACGCCCTTGATGGTGCGGGTGGCTTCGTCGTAGATCAGGTCGGTGGCTTCGGTTTCCAGCATGTACTCGCCGCCCAGTTCAACGTAGTCTTCCATCAGGCTGGCGAAGTACTTGTCTGCCATGGTGTTCTGGCCGTCTTCGATGGGCATGCCGTAATCGCGGCCTTCTTCCACGTTGAAGCGGCTGACGAACTGGTACTTGCAGCGATAAACGTCCTGCGCGCCGAAACCGGTCAGCGGATTGTTGAACAGGAAGCCGTGCTCGTAGAAAAGCCAGTCGATGGTGTCGCCGGAGTTGTCCAGATACTTTTTCACGATGTCCATCTTGGCGTCGCCTTCGGTGTACTCCGTCCACGCGGCAAGCAGGGCGTCGCCGTCCATATAGTCTTCGCCGTTGTTGAACTCTTCTTTGTACCTGGGCGCGTTGACGGCCATGGGCTCGCCGCAGAACGCGGAAGTGCCGCCGTAACGGCCGGCTTTGTCGATGGCCAGCACGCTGATTTCGCCGCCGGCTTGTGCCTGGGCTTCTGCGGCGCTCATCGCGGCGGCGCAGCCGGAGCCGCCCATGCCGACGACGAGGACGTCGATGTCAATCGTCTGGCTGCCGCCGTTCTTCACCTCTTTCGACTGGAAGGCGGAAAGAGCGGAAGCGTCGGAGCCGCCCGCGGTCAAAGCCTGCTTCAGCGCGTCGGCGACAGCGGTCAGCACGGCGTTGCTGGTGGCAGTCGCGCCGGAGATGGCGTCCACAGCCACGGACTGGTATTCCAGGATGCGCGGCACCAGATAGGTGTTCACCGAACGCACCATGGCGACGCTGTCGCGGTTGCCGTCGACCTCGATGCCCAGAATGGTGGACTCATCCACCGTCACCGTTACGCTGAGGGGCTCAATGGCAATGAACCCGTAGGCGGAAGCGGTGTAGGTGCCGGGCTGCATCTTCACGGATGCTTCCTTGCCCGAAGCCTGACGCAGAGCGTCCTCCGCGGCGAGTTTGATGGCGTTGCTCGTCATCGTGCAGCCGCTGATAGCGTCCACTTCCGCACTGTTTGCGGCAATGATCATAGACGGCATCTGCTCGATGGCGTTGCTGCCGATGCCTGCGGTTTCAGCATCGCCAACCACCTTGCAGTCGGTGATCTTGTCGGCATCCACCGTGATGGTGACGGTGACGTCTCCGCCAAATCCTTTGGCTGTGGCGGTGTAGGTTCCGGGCGTGTAAATCCCGGAAGCTTCGGGTGTTGCAGTGGCATCCGGTGCCGGGTTTTGCGTGTTTTCCGGCGCGGTAGCCGCAGGCGAGCATGCGGCGAGCACAATCATCAGCACGCTCAGCACCAGCGCAGTCCATTTCTTCATATCAATGAACCCTCCTTATGATGTTATCCTGAATCTGGAACAGGACAGCATCATCGTAGGGCATTGTGTTACACGATTGTCAATTACAAAGTTGTGAGAAAATACACAAGGCGCCGCTGATACGACGCCTTGAGAAAACTTTGATTGATTTGAGAGGTCAAACGCCCGCGGCTCGCACGGGAAAACGCATCTGCACATAATACAGCGGCGGAAGTCCCGGCCGGTACTCAATGGCGTCAATGGCAAAGCATACATCGTCGCTGACGACGCAGTTTCTTTGCGCCGCATAGTCGAGGGCGGGGCGCAAATCCTCCAAAGTGAGGGAAAAAAGATCCTCCACCGCCATGGTATATTGAAAGCCGGGGCCCCCCATCATGGCTTTGACCGGAGAATGAATGGGCAGAGAGAACTCTCCCACATATCTTAAATCGGCGCTCAACCCCAACTGAAGGTTTAAGGGCCCGTTGGTGAGGTCATTCGGGGTTACGGAAACAAAATATCCCGCAAAAGGCATGCTTTGCACCCACTTTTCGACCAATACACGGGCTTGTTCGGAAGGCAGGCTCTCCAGCGTGTGAAAAAACAGATGATACGCCGGCCTGCAGTTGACCTGAACGATTTTGCCCAGGTTGCTTTTCACAGACCGGATGCTGTTCTGCCTGGCAATGCAGCGCTGCTTCAGCAGCTGCAGGTGCTGGATTTTTTCGTCCAGCTGGCGGATCTGTTCATCGTAGCGCGTCAGCTGTTCGTTGAGAGAGTGCCCCTGCTGATACTCCGCAATTTCCGGAAGCGTAATATCCATGCCGCGCTGCTGCCGGATGTTCATCAGCGTAATGAAATCACCGTCTGTGTAAAGACGGTATCCATTGGTGCTGTCAATCTGCGGGCAGAGGATGCCGCATCGCTCATAGTGGCGCAAGGTATCGATGCTGACCCCTGAGTAGCGGGAAAACTCTCCAATCTTATAAAACATTTCCTGTTACCTTTTCACGAAAACTCTGGTGCTACACCAACGTTTTCCATTGCGAACACGTATTTGATACGAGTATATCATTCAAAGCAGACCGAAACAAGGCTTGTGCGCCCGCGCGCTGGCGAAGCTGCTGATGATGGCGGTGCGATGATGGCGAAT
>JBMNTW010000248.1:0-2755 GCA_050945935.1 Christensenellales bacterium | reverse complement strand
ATCCTCAAAGTCGGCGAGCAGTACGGCATCGTCGTCAAGGCCGACACGATGGAAGACCTTGCCAAGAAGCTGAACGCGCCCAAGCTGGTGGAAAGCGCCAAGGCGTACTCCTCCTATGCAAAGGGCGAAAAGGATCCCTTCGGCAAGAGCAAAGAACTCTTCAGCCCGTTGGAGGAAGGCCCCTTCTACGCGGTGATCGGCGCGGGTTACGTTTACGGCTCCTGCGGCGGTTTGGATATTGACGAGAACATGAACGTTCTGCGCGCGGACGGCACCGCCATCGAAAACCTGTATGCCGTCGGTCAGGACTCCATGGGCGTACTCTTCACCAACAAGGACGCCTACGTCACCTACGGCGGCGCGGCGCAGGGCTGGGTCATCACCTCCGGCCGTCTCGCCGGCGCGAATGCCGCTGCGAAGTTCGCTTCCAACTAACGAACAACGGCAAAAAACCAACCTAACGGAAAACCATCGGGAAACCGATGGTTTTCTTTCTTTGGGTGTTGCCGGCGGTTCTGTTTTTCAAAGGGAATGCCAGAGGAGTTCGAATGACGCAAAAAAGCGCCCGTTGGGGCGCTTTTTTGTGCTGTGCGGGGTGAGGCGATGCAGGCAGACTAAATGCCCGGGCAGGCGTCGTCCCCCAGCTGGCGGTCGAGATAACCGGTCAGAAGCCGCATGGTTTCCCCGCTGACCACATGCTCCATCCGGCAGGCGTCCTCCTCAGCGACTTCCTCTGAAACGCCGAGAATGCGGGTCAAAAAGCGCTTGATGGTGCAATGCCGGTGAAAGACCTCTTTAGCCGTGGTTTCGCCCAAAGCGGTCAGCGTGATGGCGCCGTAAAGCTCCTGCTCCACAAGGCCGGCATCCCGAAGGATGCTGACCGCCTTGTTGACGCTGGCTTTGCTGACGCTCAGGCTGTTGGCAACGTCGATCGAACGGACGGAACCGGTTTCCCTGGAAAGGTTGTATATCACCTCCAGATAATTTTCGCTGGAGGTGGAAATCTTAACTGAGTCGGCCATATTCAGCTCCTGACAGGTTCAAAATTGTTAGTCTCGGTTTACAAACATTATAGCACTCCGGTTTCAGAAAGGTCAATCGTCGCAGCAAAAAGGCCGGAACGAATCCGGCCTGTTTTTTGTGTTTTTTGATTAATACCTTGTGCCGCAGCCCGGGCAGAAGTTCATGCTGGAATCCATTCTGGTGCCACAGTTGGTGCAGTAGAACACGCCCTCCTGGGGAGCCGCTTCATAACTGGGCGGGTACTGCGGCGGAACCTGCCCATAACCGGGCGCGCTGTTTTGCGGGCGTTGGAAGTTGATGGTGGGAAGGGGGATCCTGTCGCCAAAAGCGGCGAATACGCCGGCAATCACGAAGAAAATGGTGGACCACCACACGCCAAAGCCGCCCCTGTCCATCGTGATGCGGAAAATCAGAACAAACAAGCCGGCAGCGATGAACGCCATGCCGGACAGGAAATCATACCGAAGCAGGGTCAGCACAATACCGGTCAGGAACAGCAAAAAAGCAAGGAACAGAAGGATCGTCGTGCCCACGAACAGGAAAGTCATTTCAAACCCGCTCACCGAATAGGAATAGCCGTATTCCGCGTACCCGTAGAAACTGAAGAAAAAACCAATGAGTCCCAATACAGCGGCAATCAGAGAGATGATGTTTTTGCTCTGAAAATTCATAGGCGCCTCCCAATGCTACTTTATGAAATAACTATAACGTTTCAATTTTAGCGTGTCAATTACTTCCAACTTGCGGCTGCATGATTTGGTTACAGCATACTGCTTATCTGCCCCTGACCGCTTAGCTTAAAAAGAGGAAACCAACGTAAAAAAGAGAAAACAAGCCCGCTACAGCCAAGCCCGAATCACTGATTTTATGAACTTTACCAAGAATGCATAAAAGAAAACCTCTTTTTTCACAAAATATGCGAGAAGGCTCTTTAACACTTTAATGTGATATGGTATATTGTATATGTATGCAGGATGCACCTCATCATTCTTTCATTTTGGAGGTCAACGTGGAACTCATCAAATCAGTAAACGATTGGATCAACTCCAACATTGCCTGGGGACCGGTGATGCTCATTTTGATCGTCGGCACAGGCATCTATCTTTCCGTGCGCTGCGGATTCTTGCAGTTCCGCCGCTTTGGTTACATGTGGAAAAACACCATCGGCGCCATCGGAAAGCGCACCGAAGTGAAGGATAAGGGCGCGATTTCGCCCTTCCAGGCCATGACCACCGCCCTTGCCGCCACGGTGGGCACGGGAAATATCGCTGGCGTTGCGGGTGCTATCGCCCTGGGCGGCCCGGGCGCAGTGTTCTGGATGTGGGTTTCCGCCCTGTTCGGCATGGTGACCAAGTATTCCGAAGTGGTGCTTGCCATCAAGTTCCGCGAGCGCAACGCCAAGGGCGAATGGGTCGGCGGACCGATGTATTACATCACCAAGGGCCTGGGCAAGAACTGGAAGTGGCTCGCCGTGGTGTTCAGCGCCTTCGGCGCACTGGCGGCGTTCGGCATCGGCAACTGCACGCAGGTGAACACCATTGCCGGCTCCATCACCAAGGCCATCGGAACGGTTACCGGCAATGAGCTGACGGGCGATGCTTTGATAATCGCGAAGCTCATCATCGGTGTGATCGTCGCTGCTGTCGTCGCGCTGGTCATCATCGGCGGCGTCAAGCGCATCGGCTCCGTTACAGAAAAGCTCGTTCCCTTCATGAGCGGGATTTACATCATC
>JBMNTW010000247.1:0-2759 GCA_050945935.1 Christensenellales bacterium | reverse complement strand
ACCAAGGGCGAAACCCCCTGGGACGTGGGCAGAAGGTTCGGCGTTCCTTTGTCTGAACTTGCGCGGCTCAACCCCGGGGCGGACAAAACCCTGCCCGATGCCGTGCTCTTGAACCTCAGAAGGGTGAAATAACGCGCCGCATTGGCTTTCGCCTTCCGGAATTGTGTTTCGCACAGCAAAAGGCCCCGTTTTCGGGGCCTTCTTTGGTTGCAGGAGGGTATTTATGATAGTGGCGCGTTTTACACCACCAACTGCCCGTTTTCGGAATCGATGATCTTATACACCTGCTCTTCCACGCCGGTCATGGCGTTGATGAAGATGATGTAGCTTTCCTCGTTGAAGGTGCATTTGAACTCGTAGCACAGCTTTTCTTCCACCAGCCCTCTGGGGATGAGCGCCACGCGGACGGACTCCACCTTCAAATCGGGGTTGACCTTCGCGCGGGCGTCCTCTTCGCTGATGGCGGGCTTGTCGATATTCCTGTCCACATGGGAGAACAGGTAGTTGTTCGCCTCAAAGCCGGCGATGCTGCCGTTGGTCACGTCCACCCAGACTTTGACGAGGTCGGGGTAGACGAGGGTGCCGTCCTGCACATAGGCGTAGTTGATGACCGCCGTGCCACCGTAGTACTGGGCGTAGGTGGACTCCATGGACTCATAGCCCCTGGACTTCAAAAATTCCTTGCCTGCCTCGGCGAGTTTGTGCCCCGTTTCCGCGTCCGGCTTGGGGGTGTCGGCTTCCGCCTGCGCTTCGCTGACGGGGGTGGAGCCCTGCGTACCGGGCTTGCTGATGCGCATCAGGCGGCACTTTCCGCCAGTGACGGTGATTTCAATGTCGATGACGCGGCCGTCCTTCGTGCTGCCGGAGAAGACGTGCACGGGGATTCTGCCCTCTGAACGGCCTTCGTAGTTCAGATTGCCGCCCAGCAGGTCGCCCAGAAACTCCCGCGCCTTCCAGCCGGCGGCGTTTTCATCCACCTCGCCGCTGCCCAGTCCCTTGGGCTGGGCCTTTTCGGTGCTGTCCGAGAAGGGGCCGTCGTAAATCAAAGTGGGGTACATCTTCTCGGGGACGGTATTGTCCTGCCCGGTGCCGCTTTCGGTGCCGCCCTGGCTGTCGGAGGTGTTCCCTGCGTCGGTGGAGTCTTCACCGGCGTCCGCGGGGGTGTTGGCGCCCAGCTGCAGCCAGGAGGTTTCCTCGTCGCTGTAATAGTCGTTGCTTTCGATGAGTCCGGCAAAATCCACGCCCTGGTTGTTCGCCTGCTCCAGCTTGTCGTAAAGCTGAGAGCACGCCTGATACAGGGCGATGAGCTGTGTTTTGTCCTGTTCCGCCGGAAGCTGGCCTGTGGCGCACTTGTCCAAAAGCGTGTGGGCGTAGTCGCCGGTCTGGACCAAGAAGGCGTTCGCCTCGCGCACGTGGGCAAAATTGGCGGGCAGGTTGCCCAGGGCGTTGACCGCTTCGCCGGCGCAGCGCCAGATCTGGGAAAGCAGCATGGTGTACTGCTTCTGGGAGTTCACCACCTGCACCTTGCCCAGGGCGTTTTTCAGCTCGTTGGTGATGGTGACCAAATCCTCCAGGGACTTGTTGCAGGTATCGTTCAGCCTGGTGCGGGCTTTTTCAATTTCCTCCGCCTGGGCCTGCTGGGTGAAGACCAGCGCGATAAGCGCCGCCGCCACCAGCAGCCACGCGATGATGTTCAGGGTTGTTTTCAGCGTCTTGGTCATGTTTCCTCCGTTTGCGGATCAGGTGGGGCATGCCCCGTCTGCCGGTGTTTCGCTTTATGCGCCTCTTGCGAATCTGTGGCTGCCGATGGTGATTACCGTGGGCAGGGAGTGCATGAATTTATTGGTGGTTTTGTTGGGGTTGTAGTAGAACACGCATCCTCCCGTGGGGTCCACGCCGTTCATGGCATCCCGGGCGGCGTTGATACACTCCTGGTCGGGGGTCAGGTTGATCTGCCCGTCCGCCACCACCGAGAAGGCTTTGGGCTGGTAAATCACGCCGGCGATGGTGTTGGGGAAGTCCTTGCTCTTGACCCGGTTCAAAATCACCGCGCCGATGGCCACCTTTCCCTTATACGGCTCGCCCCGGGCTTCGCCGTAGATGCAGCGCGCCATCAGATAAAGGTCGCTGGAGGTGCCGTCCTTGGAAGCGGAGGAGGAGGAAGAGGACGAGGCGTTGGGTTTCCACCCGCTTAAGTTGACGCCCAGCTTTTCGGCGGTCTTTTCGTTCACCGTGCCGGTCTGGGTCAGGCCGTGCCTTTTTTGGAACTTCTTCACCGCGTCGATGGTCTGCTGGCCGTATTTGCCGTCCACTTCTCCATTATAATAGCCCCAGTCCTTCAGCCTGCGCTGTACTTCCTTCACCAGATCGCCCTTGGATCCGCCCACGAGGTCCGCCGCGTCTGCGGTGGCACCGGCGATACCGATGGCGATAAACGCCAACGCCAGGAAAAAAAGCAACAGTGCCCGGCTTCTCTTTTTGATCATTTGAATGACCTCCTTTGTTCATAACTGCACAAACGAGTATGCCCGAAGAGAATCGGGCAAAAATTAGCCTGTTTCGAAGGTGCCGGATTTTTCAACAAAACCGGTTGTTCGGAACGGACAAAAAGCCTCAAATCCTCACCGGTAGGACCGACCCGCCGGCTTTTTGAACCATTTTTCAAACAGTTCGGCAAGAAAGGACTTGAACACCACCCGTTCTTCGCCTTTGCCCGAAAAACTGCCCAGACAAAGGGGCGGATAGATCACGCACCACCA
>JBMNTW010000246.1:0-2776 GCA_050945935.1 Christensenellales bacterium | reverse complement strand
GGGGGAGCTGGAAGCAAAGCTGAAAAGCCTCCTTCCGGTGGAACGGGTCATTGTGGTTCCGGCTTCGGTGTCCGAGTCCACGCAGGAAACCGAGGAACAGCTCATCAGGGACGTGGCGAGCGTTACGGCGGCGTATCTGCCCGAACTGCTCGAAGGGTGCAGGACCATCGGCGTGGGCTGGGGGCGCACGGTGTACCACGTTCCGTCCTATCTGCCCTTTGTGGCGCCCGACCCCGAGCGTATCTTCGTGCCGCTGGTGGGCAACATGACCTTCCGGAACCGTTTTTTGCAGACGGGCATCAACGTCAGCCGCTTCGGGGAGCGCTTCGGCGGTCAGACCTATTACCTGCAGATTTCCGGCATGGGCAGAACCAGAACCGAGGCGGAGGAGCACAACATCCGCCAGATCAGGGCGTACTGGGACCAGCTGGACGCCGCCGTCTTCTCTTTAGGCCCGCCGCCGGCGGAGAACGACATCTACCTCAAGGACGAAATGACGGCGGACATGTTCTCTCCCCACGATCTGGACCCGGACAGCAGGGGAGAGATGCTCTCCCAGGTGTTTTACGCGTCCGGCAGGCGGAGCCGCCCCGTGGGGAGGGAGGATTACCGCGTCATTGCCCTGCCTTTGGAGGAACTGCGCAAGGTGCCGCTGACCATACTCATTGCCGCAGGCGTTCACAAGGCAAAGCCGGTGTACAGCGCCTGCAAAAACAGCTACGCCCGCGTTCTGGTCATCGACCACCTGATGGCGGAGGAGCTTCTGCGCCTCGCCCATATCGAAAAGCCGGCATAAAAAAAGGAGGGAGGGAAGCCCCCTTTTCATACCGCATGCGCTAAAAAGCAAAAGTAAAATCCCCGCCTGTTGGGCGGGGATTTGTGTTGATGGCAGATAACGCGCGCGTCAGCCTTCCTTGCGAACGGGGTCGATGACGACCCTTCTGTTCGGCTCTTCGCCGGTGGAATGGGTGGTCACAAAGGGGTTGCTCTGCAGCGTTGCGTGCAGCACGCGGCGCTCGTAGGGGTTCATGGGCTCCAGCGTGACGGGCTTGCCGGTGCTGCGCACCTGGCCCGCGAGTTTCCTTGCCAGACGGACGAGGGTGTCCTCCCGCTTGTTGCGGTAGTTCTCGGTATCCAGCACCACGCGGCGGTAGCCTTCGCGCCTGCGGTTGACCACCAGGCCGGTCAGGTACTGCAAAGAGTCCAGCGTTTCGCCCCGATGACCGATGAGGATGCCCATGGTGTCGCTCTCGATGTGGAACTTCAGGGCTTCGGGCGTGTCCGCGAATCCGATGCCGCAGTCAATTCCCATGCGGCGCAGCACGCCGAGCAGGAAGTCCGCGCCCGGGCACTCGGTTTCGCCGGGAACATAGGGGGTGTAGACCGTTTCGTCCTTGGGAACGTAGTGGCTGTTTTCCTGCTTTTTGCCCTTGGCGGCCTTTTTCTGGCGCTGGGCAGGGGCTTTTGCCACGGGAGCGGGGGTTTCCGTGCCGTCTTCCGGGTCCTCCACCAGCATGGGACGGACGGGTTTCGGCGCGGGGCTGCTCTTTTTAACGGGTTCTGCGCGCTCCGCGTTAGACTCTGCCGCAACGCGCTCTTTCTGGGGCTTTTTGGCGCGCCTGGGCCTGGATTTCTCTTTCTCGGCCTCGTCGGTCAGGTCCACAGGCTTGGTGGTCAGACGGACGATGTACGGCTTTGCGCCGATGCCCAGTAACCCTTTGCTGCCTTCCTGAATGGTTTCAATGTCCACCTCGTCGATGGAGACGCCCATCTCCATCAGGCCGCGGAATATCGCTTCGTCGATGGATTTGCCCCTGGATTCAATGGTACGTGGGATGAATTCGGTCATTAAAGTTCCGCCTCCCCTTCAAATACATAAGATTTGGCGGGATAGATCTTCTTGAGGATCAGCGTCAGGATGATGGCGCACAGGTTGCTGGTCATCCAGTAGACGGCGAACATGGCGTTGTAGTTCAGGCAGATGTAGCCTGAAAACAGCGCGATGAAGATGTTCATGCCCATGCCGCCGGTGTTGGGCATGCCCTCCACAGGCGCGGGGCGGTCCTTCTTCCTGCCCTGGGTCACAAAGGACTGCAGCAGCACAAACGCCGCCGAAAGCAGGGGCAGAATGAACCAGCCGTTCTTAAAGCCTTCGTACTGCGCGGCGACGGGCTGCATCACGGTGGTGTACCTGGCGCCGCCGTTTTCCGCCGCGGCCCTAAGGCTGGTCATTTCCTCTTCGGTGAAGAACTGGGCGATGTTGTCAAACGGAATCTGGGAGAACTTCTCGGCAGAGGGAATGACGTCTGCCAAACCGGAATCGGGGGACCAGATGTTATGGATCCACAGCCAGGAATTGTCGGTAATGTCGTAATCCCCGGCTTCCGCCTGCAGATAGATGTTGCAGGTGGACACGTTGCCCCAGGTGGTCATGGCATCGAGGAAGATGACGAAAAGCGGCAGGGTGAGAAGCAGGGGCAGGCAGCCTTTGAGCATGCTGATGCCGTGCTTTCTGTTGAACTCGCCGATTTTCTTCTGCATCACCTGCGGGTTGCCGGCGTACTTCTTCTGGATGCGCGCAATGTAGGGCTGCGCAGCGGTCTGCTTTTGCAGGGCCTTTCTGGAAACAATATCCAGCGGGGACATGATGATCCTCAGAATGACGGTGAACACCACCACCGTCAGCACCGGGTACTGGAGCCAGTTGTTAAAGGTCATCATCAGCTGATAGACCAGTTTGCCTAATGCGTTAAACAAGGCGTTATCCTCCGTATCG
>JBMNTW010000245.1:0-2777 GCA_050945935.1 Christensenellales bacterium | reverse complement strand
GGGTGCTGCCGGTCAGGTGAGCCTTGTGAAGAGTTCCATCGCCGTGGGTGAGACCACCGTCATCAACGCCCAGGGCGTAACGATCCTCACCGCCACGAGCTCCAACCCCGCTGTGGCTTCCGTCAGCGGCAGCGTCGTCACCGGCGTTTCCGCAGGTACCGCCACCATCAACTACATCACCAACACCGGCGCGACGGGCTCGCTGCCCATCACCGTCACCGCGGGTTCCGGCACCGCCGACCCCAACCTGCCCGCGCCCACCAAGTCCTACAGCGTATCCGCCGGCGCCACCAAAACCTTCAAGTTCAGCAACACAAACGTCGCCGAAGCCTGGACGGCGGATCCTTCCGTCGCTTCCGCCACCCTTGTTACCGGTTCGGACGGCTACAAGCAGGCGCGCTTCACCGGTCTTTCCGCCGGCACCACCACCGCGTATATGAAGTCCGCCTCCGGCTCCGTGACCGCCATTACCCTGGTGGTTTCCGCCGGCAACGTGGTGGGCAAAACCGGCAAGATCAACTCCGGAGACGATGACCTCCGCGTCATCGTGCGCAAGGGCCCCGGTTCGACCTATGACCGCCTTGCCACCATGAGCAACGGCATCAAGGTCACCATCGAGGGCGAATCCGGCTCCTATTACAAGATCAAGTTCACCAGCTCCGGCAAGACCTACACCGGCTACGTGAAGAAGGCTTTCATCACCTTCTAATCGGAAAAACAGCGAACAAGCAGGCCCCCTTTGCGCGCGCAAAAGGGGCCGCTTATTTTTTTACTTTCTATTTTTGCTTTCCTTTATGTTTTATCATTAACAAGGGCAAACCGTTTTCAACGCTCGGGAAACTGTGCTATAATGCATCATGTGCGCGCACATATTCCAACAGGAACCGCGGCACAGTACAGGGTGATTCCCTGCCGGCGGCGATTAGCGGATTCTGATTTTGCATCCAACTTCGGCATCGCCCAGCCCCATTCTTTCGGCGTTATCCAGCGCCTTGTGACCATACCGCACTGGCGTCAAGTGGGCTTTGGCCCGCTTTTTCGCTTTGCCATAGGATTGATTCTTGATTCATCGGAGGATACCATGCCCGAAACGCACAACAAGTTCCACAACGACCTGACTTCGGGAAGCGTCACCGAGCGGCTGCTGAAGTTCTGCCTGCCCTTTTTGGGCGCGATGCTGTTTCAGGCGCTGTACAACGTGGCCGACATGGTCATCGTTGGCTGGTTCGAAGGCTCCATCGGCATCTCCGGCGTGGGCATCGGCGGTCAGGTCGCCATTTTGATCACCAATCTGATCATCGGCCTGGCCAACGGCGGCACCGTACTCATCGCCCAGTATTCCGGCGCGAAACTGTTCGACGAACAGAAAAAGACCATCGGCACCCTGTTTTCTCTGTACGGCCTTTTCGCCCTGGTGCTGACGGCGGTGCTTCTGCCTCTGGTGCCTTCCATCCTCTCGCTGCTGAAAACCCCCGCAGAGTCCTACGCCATCGCCAGAGACTATCTTTACATCTGCATCTCCGGCACGGTGTTCATCTTCGGGTATAACGCCGTTTCCGCCGTGCTGCGCGGCATGGGCAACTCCAAGGCGCCCATGGTGTTTGTGGGCATTGCCGCTTCCACCAACGTGGTGCTGGACATTCTGTTCGTCGGCCCCGTGGGCATGGGCGCGGCGGGCGCAGCGCTCGCCACGGTGCTTTCCCAGCTGCTTTCCCTGGTGCTGAGCATCATCTACCTTGCAAGAAAAGGTTTCATTTTCGACTTCAAGCCCAAAAGCTTCAAAATCCACCGCGATAAAGTCAAGCTGCTGGTCAAGCTCGGTCTGCCCACGGGCTTGCAGAACCTTTGCGTATCCTTCTCGTTTTTGATTCTGACCTCTCTGGCGAACTCCTTGAGCGTGTTTTCCTCCGCCGCCTTCAACATCGGCCTGAAGGTGAACAGCTTCGCCATACTGCCCGGCATTGCCATGAGCCAGAGCATTGCCAGCATGTGCGGCCAGAACATCGGCGCAAGGCTTTACGACCGCGCGATGCACACCATGAAGGTGGGCATGCGCATCAATTTGCTCATCACCGCCGTGGTGGGCGCTTTCGTGGCCCTGTTCCCGGACGTGATCATGGGCATCTTCAACGCAGACGCCCAGACGGTGGCAGAAGGCGCGGACTTTTTGCGCTGCCTGGCGGCGGACGCGCTGATTTCTTCCGTGGTGTTCTCCTTCAACGGCCTGTTCCTTGGCGGCGGGCACAGCATCGCCACGCTGTTCAACGCCGCGCTCACCAGCATCATCCTGCGCGCGCCGCTGGCGTACTTCTTTGTGAATGTGCTGGGGCTGAAGCTTTTGGGCATCGGCCTTGGCGTTACCATCGCCCCCGTGGGCGGCATCATCTTCGGCCTGATTTTCATTAAGACCGGCCGCTGGAAGATCAACCGCGCGGAAAAAACCCTTGCCGAACTTGAACCCCTCCTTGAAGGCAACACCTGATCGGATTCGTTTATTGTAAAAAACGGCGCGCCCCGTAAAGGGCGCGCCGTTTTGCTTGCCCGAAGGACGCGCGAAAGGATACAATACCAAAAACGCTCCTTTTACGCATTTGTGCAAAAAAGGTCGAGCGGAGAACGGTGCTAAGGTAGTATCATCGTTCCTGCCACCAAACAGTAAGGAGGACCATCATGGAAGAGCAGGCCCGGGCCGTACGGAACATGCAGGATTTCATCGCCGCGCATCTGGACGACGAGATTACGCTGGCGGACCTTGCCAGGGTTTCGCACTTTTCGCC
>JBMNTW010000244.1:0-2786 GCA_050945935.1 Christensenellales bacterium | reverse complement strand
CTTCCAGAACAGGTACTTGCCCTCGTGACCGGCTTCCTTCGCCGCCTCGTAAAGCTCGGTGGAAGCGGGGTCCATGGCGATGTGGAACTGCTTGCCGGGAACGTAGCCCGCCTTGTCGATGGCGTCGGTAATGAGCTGCAGGGCTTCCTCGTCGCTCTTGAGGTTGGGGGCAAAGCCGCCCTCGTCGCCCACGGCGGTGGAATAGCCCTGGCTGGCAAGGAGCTTCTTCAGCACGCGGTAAACGTCCGCGCAGGAGGCGAGGGCCTCCGAAAAGCTCTTCGCGCCGGTGGGCATGATCATGAACTCCTGCAGGTTGATGACGTTGTCCGCATGCCTGCCGCCGTTGATGATGTTCATCATCGGCACGGGCAGCGTAATGGCGTTCACGCCGCCGAGATAGCGGTAAAGGCTCATGCCCAGGGCGTTGGCGGCGGCCTTTGCCGCAGCGAGGGACACGCCCAATATGGCGTTTGCGCCCAGCTTGCCCTTGTTTTCCGTGCCGTCCAGCTCGATCATACGGTGATCCAGAGCCGCCTGGTCAAAAACGTTTTCGCCTTCGAGTTCCGGCCCGATGATGTCGTTGACGTTGGCGACGGCCTTCAAAACGCCCTTGCCGCCGTAGTGGGACTTGTCGCCGTCCCTGAGTTCGATGGCCTCGAACGCGCCGGTGGACGCGCCGGAGGGCACCGCCGCCCGGCCCATGTCTCCGGTTTCGAGATAAACATCCACCTCCACCGTGGGGTTACCGCGGGAATCCATGATTTCCCTTGCTTTGATTCTTTCAATTGCGATATGTTCCATTGCCGCACGCTCCTTTTGTAATGCTTGGCTTGATGCAAAGTTCCTTATGTTGCTGCTTGGGCGGGTACTGTCTGGTACCGTTGCCCAAATAAGTTAAAAACATCTAACTTGTCCCCATTATATTATTCTTGGCATCCCCGCGCAAGATATGCGATGCGCAAAACCAAGTTTTTTGGGCAAAAAGAAGGGCCCAAAACCCCCGAGCGTTGACTTTTCGCGATAATACCTTATAATGATAATGTTTGATGAGGCGATGCGCTGTGGATGCTATGCGTATCGCCGTTTTTTGCCATATCGAGATTACTTGCGACCAAGGAGTCCAGATGAACCCATACTTCAAGTTCGAGATCATCCACGAATGCGCCCAGTCCGGCGCCCGCCTTGGCAGGCTGACCACGCCCCACGGCGTAATCGAAACGCCCTGCTACATGCCCGTGGGCACCCAGGCGACGGTCAAGACGATGACGCCTTTGGAGCTTCACGAAATCAAGACCCAGATCCTGCTTTCCAACACCTATCACCTGTATTTGCGCCCGGGTCACGAGCTCGTGAAAGAAGCGGGCGGGTTGCATCAGTTCATGGGGTGGGACGGCCCGATTCTGACGGATTCCGGCGGGTTCCAGGTGTTTTCATTGGGCGACCTTCGGAAGATCACCGAACAGGGCGTGGAGTTCCGCTCCCATCTGGACGGAAGCAGGCACCTGTTCACCCCCGAACGCGTGATGGAGATCGAAGCGGCGCTCGGAGCGGACATCATCATGGCGTTCGACGAATGCGTCCCCTATCCGGCGGACAGGGAATACACCGAACGTTCCATGCACCGCACCCACCGCTGGGCGAAGCGCTGCAAGGACAGCCAGCTGCGGGAAGACCAGGCGCTGTTCGGCATCGTGCAGGGCGGAATGTATGAGGACCTGCGCAAAGAAAGCGCCAGGGTGATTTCGGATATGGACTTCATCGGCAACGCCATCGGCGGGCTTTCCGTGGGCGAGCCGAAACCCCTGATGTACGAAATGCTGGAGGTCGTCAACGGCATCCTGCCCAAAAACAAGCCACGTTACCTGATGGGCGTGGGCTCGCCGGACTGCCTGTTCGAAGGCGTTCTCCGCGGGGTGGACATGTTCGACTGCGTGCTGCAGACCCGCATCGCCCGAAACGGACAGGCCCTCACCAGCCAGGGCCCTTTGACCATCCGCAACAAGACCTTTGAGAGGGACTTTTCCACCATCGACCCCGAATGCGACTGCTACGCCTGCAAGAACTTCACCCGGGCGTACGTGCGGCATCTCATCAAGGCGGAAGAGATTTTAGCCGCAAGGCTTTTGAGCATCCACAACCTGCGTTTCTCCCTCGCTCTGATGGAACAGATGCGCGAAGCGATCAGAAATGACAGGCTGCTGGACTTCAAGCAGGAATTTTACGAGAAGTACGGTCTTTCCCAATGAACGAACTGCGCTTTCTTTCCCTATCCGAGGGCGATACCGAAAAAATCGGCGCCGTTTTCGCAAATGCGTTGAAGGCGGGGGATTTTGTGACCCTTTCCGGCGACCTGGGTGCGGGCAAGACCGCCCTTTGCCGCGGCATCGTCACGGCTCTGGGCAGCGACGAGTGCGCAAGCCCCACCTTCACCATCGTAAAGGAGTACAGCACCATTCCGCCGGTGTTCCATTTTGATGCTTACAGGCTTTCAAATGAAGACGACCTGTACGACATCGGCTGCGAGGAATACTTCTCCCGACCCGGCATCGTGCTGATGGAATGGCCGGAGCGCGTCATCGGGGTGGTTCCGAAGGAGCATATCGAGGTCGAAATCAAAGGAAGCGGTGAAGAGCCGCGCTCCATTGTGATTTCCGGCTTATCCAACGAAGCGTACTCAGCCATAAAGGAGGCTGCGCGTGAATATCTTGTCGATTGAGACCAGCTCATCCGTCGCGGGAGCCGCTGTGCTCAGGGACGGAAAGCTGGCTGCAGAGCAGTATCTGGAC
>JBMNTW010000243.1:0-2787 GCA_050945935.1 Christensenellales bacterium | reverse complement strand
TGGTCCTCATCTGCCCCGGCGGGCTGACCGCCACCATGCCTTACCAGATCCGTTCTTTGGAAAGCGCGATCACCGGCTGGCTGACGGCGGCGACCATGTCGCCCAAGTCCGTTGCCAATCTGCTGACAGACGCGTTTTTTGACCGTACCCTCATAACACCGGAGATGGTAAGAGAATACTATAAACCGTATGCGGACAAGGTCGCCGGCAACGCGTTGCGCGCGGCGCTTCGCGCGTTTGACGAGGAGGACGTGATGCCCGCTCTGAGGGATATTGAGCATGACGTGCTCATCGTCTGGGGCGTGGACGACCGCTGGAGGGAGGTTTCCTCCGCCGAGGTGTTCCACATTGCTCTGCCCCGCGCCCAGTTCGCGTTGATTCGCAATTGCGGCCACGTTCTTCACGAGGAGAAGCCCGAACGCTTCCTGGACTACGCGCTGGATTTTCTGGAGCGCGGAATCGAGGACGCTGAGCCCGTCTGAAGTGCCGTTTCCCACGCACCGAGAAAGGAAGGTTATCGATGAATGCACCCGTGATGGCCGATACCGCGCAGAAAGCGCCCTTCCTCCAAAGCGTCGGGGAGTACATCAGTAAAATCATAACAGATATTATCGAAAACCTGCCCACGCTTTTTGTGGACATTCTGATCTGCGTCCTGATCTGGTTTGCGGCGCGCTTTCTGATTGCGCGCATCACGAAGTACACGGCAGGCATCCTGAAGGGTACCAGAATCCCCAAAAAGCAGCAGGAGAAGGACATTCGCAGGGCCAAGAGCATTGCCACGCTGGCAAGGTCGACCCTGCGCTATCTCATTTATTTTGTGGCAATACTGGTCATGCTGTCTATACTGGGCATCAGTGACGCGACGACGCTGCTCGCCAGCGCGGGCATCGGCAGCATCGCCATCGGTTTCGGCGCCCAGAACCTGGTGAAGGACGTTATCGCCGGCTTGTTCATGGTGTTTGAGAATCAGTACGCCGTGGGCGACTACGTCAAGCTCAGCACCGAGGGCGGGGACGTGGAAGGCACCGTCGAGGCCATCGCCATGCGGGTGACGTATATCAGGAACTTCCTGGGCCAGCAGTTCATTGTGCCGAACGGCGCCATCCAGCTGGTCACCAACTGCACCCGGGGCGACTGGATGGCGGTGGTGGACGTTCCCGTCGCCTACGAGGAGGACACCCGCCGCGCCTGCGACATTGCCCTCGAAGCCGCAACGCAGTGCGCCAAGGCGATGCCCGAACACGCGCTGGAAGAACCGAAAGTGTCCGGCATCGTCGCCTTTAACGACAGCACGCTGAACATCCGCGTCGTGTGCCGGGCGGCGGCCACCAAGCAGTGGGAGCTGGAGCGCAAAATGCGCCTTGCCATCAAGGAAGCTTTTGACGAACACGGGGTTCGCGTCCCCTTCCCGAAAATGGCGCTGGTGGACCATCGCCAACACGCGGACAGGCACGAGGAAAGCGGCAAGGAATCATAAAGGAAGGCGAAATCTCCTGTTTGACGGGTTTTCGCCGCGGAAACAGGCCATGGTTGAACGTTTTGAGCTGGGCGACACGGTCAAAATGAAAAAGCCCCATCCCTGCGGCAGCAGCGAATGGGTCATCACCCGCACCGGGGCGGACATTAAAATCAAATGCCTCGGCTGCGGCCGCATTGTGATGCTGGACCGTGAGCTTTTCTTAAAGCGCGCGGCCAAAATAACGGCAAGAGCCAACGACCCAAAGGAAGAGGCACATGGCGAACAACGCTGATACGGCGATGATTCGCGCCCTGCGAAAGAGCGCGAACAGGCAGAACGACGAGGAACCCGCATATAAGAGGGATTACAACCGCGGCACGGTGCTATGGCTGGTTTTCGTGCTGATTGCGACGCTGGCCCTTCGCGCGTACGTGTTCCAGAACACCCGGGTGGAAGGGGATTCGATGTATCCTAACTTCTTTACCGACGAGCAGGTGTTTGTGGAGAAGCTGACCTTCCTGGTGAACGAGCCGAAACGGGGCGAGGTCATCATCTGCCGCTATTCGGACTTCAGCAAGCCCGTCATCAAGCGCGTCATCGGACTGCCCGGCGAGACCGTGGAAATCCGAAGCGGCAAAACCTACATCAACGGCGAGGAGCTGGACGAGTCCGCCTACTGGAACGACTACATCTACGGGGATATGGACCCCGTCACCGTTCCGGAAAACACTGTTTTCGTGATGGGGGATAACCGCAACGTCAGCCTGGACAGCAGGATGGAAGGCCCCGTGCCCTATTACCGCATCATCGGAAGGGCAGTGTTCGTCATGTGGCCTTTATCGAGCTTTGGCCGCATCGCCGACTGACGATTTGGCGGGTTCGTGGTTGAACGCCGAACTGCGCCAGGCAATACACCTTTGAGCATGGAGGAAAGAGAAGGAATGGCAAAGGCCCGGTACAGTTCCCAGACCGGAACCAAGATTTTCATCGGGGTGGCAGTCGCCTTGCTTTTGGCTGTCATCGCATTTGTGATTTTCTCGGTGATGAGAAACACCAGGTTCACCAGATTCAAAAATGAGCTTGCCACCGTGTCCGGCGAAGTGAAGAGCAAAATCACCATCGACTATAACGGCGAAGAAAAGCCCCTCACCAAGGTTGAGTTCGGGCGCATTTATAAGGCGCTTATTTTCGCCCCCAGCCACAGGGAGTTTTTCAGCGGCGCGAAGGAGGAGGAAACCCTCACCCTCCGCCTTTCCAACATCGGAGACGAACTCAGTACGCTGACCATCACCAAAACGGACCAGCCCTACGTCAAGGCAACCTAT
>JBMNTW010000242.1:0-2809 GCA_050945935.1 Christensenellales bacterium | reverse complement strand
GCGCGGCACGTTGCGCGGCGGGTTCTTGGAGATGGCCTCCAGATGGTCGAACTTCACACCGGCGTCCAGCAGGAAGCGAATCAGGTCGGTGGAGCCGTCCGTCGCGACCTTGAGCAGATGGGGCTCGAACTTTTCTTCGTTCTTGTAAAGGGAATAAATGTCCTCATACAGGGACTCCACGCTGTCCTGCACGCCGTGGGCCTTCTGCAAATCGGTGTTCGCCGCCTGCACATAGCCTTCGGAACGGGTGGTGGAGCTGCCCAGCACGGCCTGCTTTTCCACCAGGATGACCTTCGCGCCGAGGTTCGCGGCTTCCACAGCGGCGGAAAGACCGGCAATACCCGCACCGATGACCACGATCTGGGTTTCCATTTCGGTGGTGACGGGCGCGCGCTTTTCCACCTTGCGGTTCTGCCATTCAAGGGGGTCGCCGCCGGCCTGGACGATGGCGTCCGCCGCCGCGGCAAGGAAGCCCGCCGTGGAAACGGTGGCGCCGGTCACGGCGTCGATGCCGAGGCTCTGGTATTCCACCAGCTGTTCACAGAGCAGATCGAACGCCATGCCGCCGATGGCGGGGGTGTCGCCATATTCCTTCACCTTCACGGCGGAGACGGCGTTGTTCTTCACGGTCAGTTCCAGGGTCACGGTATCCAGCATGCCGCCGCTTTTCTTATAGGAAGGCGCGGAGGCGGTGTAGGTGCCGTCCTTCAGGGCGCTTGACTGCTGCACTTCGCCCCGGGCGGCTGCCAGAGCGGCGTTTGCCGCCTGCTTGACGGCGTTGGAGGTCATGGTAGCGCCGGTAACGGCGTCCACGTCCGCGGTCTGCTTGCTCAAAATGGCGTCCTTGAGCACGCCCATGGCTTCCTGACCGATGCCGGGGGTCTCGTTGGCGCCGGCGATTTCCACCGCGGTGATGGCGGAAGCGTCCACGGTGACCTTCACCGATACCGCTCCGCCGAACCCGTTGGCGGAAGCCTCATAGGTGCCGGGGGTGTAAATCGCCTTCGCGGGCGCGGGGGTGACCACGGGGGCGGGTTCCGGGTCCGCAGTGGTCTTCTGCGCCGTGCAGCCGACCAGCAGCAGGCAAAAAACCAGCAGCAATGACAACCATCGTTTCATAACAGATCCTCCCTTTCCTTTTGCGCTGTGCGCATGTTTGCTGTGAAGCGGCCTTCACACCATGAAGCGTAAAGCATGAAGTTGGTTCAGGGTCAAGTGTGTTTGAAAAAAAATTATCGAATTCCTTTACTGCCACAGTCTGCCAAGGTATAATGAAAGCAGCTTCACTTCCCCTTCCTTCCCCTTCCGACGAGAAAGAGGACTCCATGAACGGCATTTCCAGACTGAATCGCAGATACTCCACTTCCGACATGATGTCCATGTACGGCCTGACCAACAACGGCCTGTTCTTTTATGAGAAGAAGGGCGTCATTGCGCCGGAGCGGGTGCCGGAAAATCAATACAGGGTGTTCACCATGCGGGAATGCTCCCGTCTGTTTCTGGCGCGGATGTACGGTAAATGCGGCCTATCGGTGGACGAAAGCGCCGTGGCGGTGGATTACATCGAGGCGAAGGAGCTGACCGCGCTCTATGCCCGAAGGCGGGAGGCTCTGGCGCAGGAGGCGCGGTACAATCTGGCCGCCGCCCGGGAGTTGAAAAGGAACGAGGCACTGCTTTTTCGCATTCTTTCGGGGGAAGACGTGTTTTTGGTGCAGAACAGCCCGGCAATGCTGCGGCTGGAAATGCGAAGAAGAAAGGACGACCGCCCGGGCGCGGCCCCCGAAAACAGCCGGGACTTTCAGGAATGGCTGAACTATCTGCCCTTTGCCTCCGCTTCGATCTGCGCTATGCATAGTTCCCTTCAATCCGGCGGCGAAGTGGAGTACAACCTCGGCTTCATCGCGGAACTGGAAACGCTGCAGAAGCTGAACATCCGCCCCCAGAGCGCCTGCGCGCTGCTGCCGCCCCGCCGCTGCCTGTACGCGGTGATTGCCGGGTCGGACACGGACTTTCACACCCCCGACCGCTTCGCCCCCGCGCTGAGGGAAATCGAACAACTGGGCCTTACCCTTTCGGGCGACGCCTTCACCCGCATGATCGGCGTTTTTGACGCCGGTTCCGGCATGCTGCGCTACGACGAGGCATGGTTCCCCGTGGAGGAACCGCAGTAATGCGGGTTGAACGGGGCGTGCCGCGTCCTTAACCCGTTTGCGCCAAGCTGCACGGGCTGCCTTATGCTCTTATAAAAGATAAAGCCGTCCGGTCTTTCCAACCGGACGGCTTTTTGATTGCCGTCATGCCTGTCGCAGCACTTTTTCCATCGGTCTGCCCTTTGCCAGCTCGTCCACCAGCTTGTCCAGCCGGCGGACGTTCTGCATCAGCGGGTCTTCGATGTTCTCCACCCGCACGCCGCAGATTGCGCCGGTGATTTTATCCGCATGGGGGTTGATTTGCGGGGCTTGGGCAAAAAACGTTTCAAAGTCCACATCCCTTTCCAGCTGCGCCTGCAGCCCCTGCTGGTCGTAGCCCGTCAGCCATTGGATGACGGCGTCCACCTCTTCTCTGGTACGTCCCTTGCGTTCGGCTTTTTGAATATAAAGCGGATACACCGTTGAGAACTTCATTCTGTAAACCCGTTCGTTGTTCAACGCTGCCCCTCCTTTGCGCTGGTTTTGAAAATCATACCATACCGGCCGTCTGCGTAAAAGCAAAACATCGTTCCGCCATTCGTTCATCCGGCTTCGCACAACTGTGTGAACCATATTTCACAAACCATGTTTTGGGATTGTTTTTGGTGTATGATTGTTAT
>JBMNTW010000241.1:0-2815 GCA_050945935.1 Christensenellales bacterium | reverse complement strand
TTTCCGGCACCAAAGTGCGAGACAAGGACGCCATTCTCGCCGCGCTGATGACGGCGGAAGTCGCCGCTTATTACTCCCTTCGCGGCATGACGCTGCTGGACGGTTTGGAGGAACTCTTCCAAAAATTCGGATACTATCTGGAAACCGTCAAGTCCTATACGCTCTACGGTGCCGAGGGCATGGCAAAAATCGCCGCCGCCATGGAAGGCTTGCGGAAAAACCCGCCGGAACAGATTTTTGACCGGCGGATTCAGGCGGTTCGTGACTATTCCGAAGGCTTCCGCCTGCAAAACGGCGAAAAAACGCCCATTGACCTTCCCAAATCCAACGTGCTTTACTACGAGCTGGGCGGCGGGGACTGGCTGTGCGTCCGCCCCTCCGGCACCGAACCGAAGCTGAAAGTGTACGCCGGCGCCAGCGAGTCCACCAAGGAAGGCGCGAAACAGCGTGTGGAAAGCTACGTTTCCGCAGCCAACACCCTGTTGGGCATGGACTGATTCAACCCTAAGAACGAACCGCCCGAACCTTGCGGGCGGTTTTTCGTTTGGAAATACTCTTATTTGGAAGCGTTGACCGAAAAGCCCTGCATTTTCCCCATGTTACGCATGGCGGCAATGCAGTGTTTGTGGTAAAATCATGCGGAAAGTTTTCATCAGAACGTATTTTGGAGGTACTATGTACATCGCGGACGGCTGGAAGGATTATGAATTGATCGACTGCGGCGCGGGGGACAAGTTCGAGCGCTGGGGGGATATTACCCTGCTTAGGCCGGACCCGCTGGCCATCTGGCCTTTAGACCCCTGCAAACCTCACGCGGTGTACCACCGGTCCAGCTCCGGCGGCGGTCACTGGGAGTATCTGCGCCCCCTTCCCGAAAAGTGGGAAATCCAGTACAAAAAGCTCACCTTCATCGTGCGGCCCACGGGCTTCAAGCACACGGGCCTTTTCCCCGAACAGGCGGTGAACTGGGACTGGATGACGGGTTTAATCGAAAAGGCGAACCGCCCGATTTCGGTGCTCAATCTTTTCGCCTACACCGGCGGCGCCACCGTCGCCTGTTTGAAAGCCGGCGCCGAAGTGCTGCATCTGGACGCCGCCAAGGGCATGGTCGCCTGGGCGAAGGACAATGCCGCAGCTTCCGGCCTTGCTTCCGCGCCCGTGCGCTATATTGTGGACGACGCGATGAAGTTCGTGCTTCGGGAAGCCAGAAGGGGAAGGCGTTACGACGCCATCATCATGGACCCGCCGAGTTACGGAAGAGGCCCCACGGGCGAAATGTGGAAGATCGAGGAAGGTCTTTATCCGCTTGTGAAGGCGTGTGTGGACATTCTGTCCGACGATCCTCTGTTCTTTTTGATCAACAGCTACACCACGGGGCTTGCGCCCATCGTTTTAAAAAACGTGCTGGATCTGGCGCTTGTGAGCCGCTTTGGCGGCAAAGCCGAATCCGGCGAAGTGGCGCTGCCCTGCACCAGAAGGCGGATCTTGCTCCCTTGCGGCGCTTCAGGGCGCTGGACGAACGAGCGTTAACGGCTTTCGGACTGACGGGAGCGCGCGAGGGCTTCCTGCCGGTTTCTGTGAAAACCCAGCATTTCCATCGCGGTATAAAACACGATGCGAAGGTCCACAAAAAAGCACATGTTGCGAACGTACCAAAGGTCCCTCGCAAGGCGCTCTTCGGGTTTGCCCTCTCTGTCCTCCACCTGGGCAAAGCCGGTTAAACCGGGGCGCACGTTCAGCCGCTCCAGGGCGATTTTCGGCATCTTGTTCATCTCCGCAAGCACCAAAGGCCTGGGCCCTACGAAGGACATTTCGCCTTTCAGCACGTTCACGAGCTGGGGAAGCTCGTCCAACGACAGCTTTCGAAGCACCCTGCCCACGCGGGTGATGCGCGGGTCGTCCTCGCGGCTGGCGAAAATCTCCCCAGGTTCCTTCAAAAGGTGCGCGAAGGGCTCCGCGCCTGTGTACATGGTGCGAAGCTTGTACACTTTAATCAATTTGTGGTCTTTGCCCACCCGCCACTGGGAAAACAGGGCTTTTCCCGGCGAGTCCAGCCGTATGATGAGCGCCATCAGCGGGAAAAAGGGCAGCGTCACGGCGAGCAGAAGCAGGGCGAGGGCCACGTCCAGCCCCCGCTTGATGCGGGGATAGATGCTCTTTTTTGACTGCATCGAATAACTCCTTGCGGTCAACTCATTCAGATTAGCTTTTTCCGAAAGGACACAAATATGCACTACTTCGAAGCCGGCAAGTTTGACGCCGTGGTGGTGGGCGCCGGCCACGCGGGATGCGAGGCCGCCCTCGCCCTGGCGCGCACCGGTCAGCGCACACTCTGCCTGACCATGAACCTCGATTCCGTGGCGCTGATGGCCTGCAACCCCGCCATCGGCGGTTCCAGCAAGGGCCATCTGGTGCGTGAAATCGACGCGCTGGGCGGCGAAATGGGCATGGCGGTGGACGAGACCTTCATTCAAATCAAACTGCTGAACACCGGCAAAGGCCCCGCCATCCACAGCCTGCGCGCCCAGATGGACAAGCGCCGCTACCACGAGCGCATGAAGCGCGCGCTGGAGCGGACGGAGAATCTTTACCTTCGCCAGGGCGAATGCGTCAACATTCTGGTGGAAAACGGCAAAGTGGAAGGCGTTGTCACCGCCACGGGGGCGGTGTACCGCGCGAAAGCAGTCGTTCTTGCCACCGGCGTTTACCTCAAAAGCCGCATCATCATCGGCGAAGCGTCTTTTTCGCAGGGCCCCAGCGGACTGCAGGACGCCAAGCATCTTTCCGCCTGCCTTGAGGAACTGGGTTTCCCCCT
>JBMNTW010000240.1:0-2817 GCA_050945935.1 Christensenellales bacterium | reverse complement strand
AACTCGAGGGAGAAAAACGGCTGGTTTCGGACGATTGACGAAAAAAAGGAGCATGACGTTTCGTCATGCTCCTTTTTGCTGCGCTTTAGAAGCCGGCAAACCCTTTGCCGAACTCCCTGCACGCGTCCTCATCCGGCTCAAGCTCCTGAATCAGGCCCTCGCCGTACACAAGCGCGCCTGCCGCATTGGCGCGTTCCACCCAGTCGCGCATCCATTCGCCGTCTCCCCAGCCGTATGAGCCGAAAAGCGCCACTTTTTTGCCGGAAAGCCGGCTCTCAATGGCGGCGAAGAAAGGCTCAAACTTCACCTGTTCCAGCTCCTCCGAGCCCATGCTCGGGCAGCCGAAGGCGAATTTTTCGTATTCGTCAACGACAGCGGGGGTGACTTCCTCCACGGAAAACAGCGCGGTCTGCGCACCGGCTTCTTTCATGCCGGATTCGATGGCCTTTGCCATGGCTTCGGTGTTTCCCGTTCCGCTCCAGTAAATAATCGCAGTGGTCATGTCCTTCTCCTTTGTGGTGTGGGGTTCTAAACTGCCGTTATGGGCAGGTTTTCGGCAAGCACGCTGCCGCCGTTTTCAAGAAAAGTAATCAGCGCCCGTTTGCACAGGTCGTGTTCCTCAAACATCGCTGCCGCCCGCTCCGCATCCCCGAACACCTTCCACGGGCCGGACAGTTTGCACGCAGACTTTTGCTCCATGAAGCCGATCACGTCCTCCGGCGGATAGCCCAGGAAAAACCCGACTTCGTGGGGGAAGTCGTAGGACTCATCGAACCGTTTGCGCAAAAAGCGCAGCATTTCTACCAAGCCTTGTTCCACGGGGTACCCGAGGGCGGAAAGTTCCCGCATGGTCTGTTCTCCGGTCAGGGTGTTTGCCAGCAGCGAAGGGTGATAAAGCAGGGTCAACGCGGTTTTTTTGCACCAACAAAGCCGTAAAACGCCAAACCCGCGGCGGCAAACTTCCGCCCAGGGGCAGTCTGCCGGCAGCGCTTTTTCGGCGAGCAGCGCGGCGGGCTTTTTGCAAAACAGCACCGGCGCGCAGTGATTCGCAAGCAGCCATTCAAAGCTCTGGTTCATGTTCATCCCTTTCTCAATGCCCGTTTGGGGCAATTTTCCCTGTTCGCATCGCTGCCAATAGGCTTTGCAGGCGGCTGCCTGTCCATGCGCCGGTTCGAGTCGATGAGGAATCGCGTGAGTGGTTAGTATAAACTAACCACATGGCGAAAAGAGATGCGCCCTGAGGCGCCGAGTGGTTAGCAGCAACTAACCGGGATACTCATTATAAAACCGCAGTCAAATGTTGTCAAGGAAATACAAGGTAATCACGAAAAGATGTTTTTTTCACGAAACGCAATTTGGTTTGCAGCCTTTTGCGATTGAGCGCTGAACGCCGGAATGCTATAATGAAGCGACTTTTCGTAATTTACCGGTTTTGGAGTATGCCGTATGGAACGCCTGCCTTGAAGGCAAAACTCATAAGGCGACCGTTTAGGAACACGAAAGAAAGAGGTGCAACATGGCCGAAATCTATCTTGCCGGCGGATGTTTCTGGGGAACGGAGAAGTACATCGCGTCCATCAGGGGTGTACTGTCCACCGAAGTGGGCTATGCCAACGGCAACACCGAGCATCCCACTTATGAGGAAGTCTGCACCAAAAACACAGGCCACGCGGAAACAGTGCGCGTCACCTACGACCCCGCCGTCCTGCCGCTGGCGTTTCTGCTGGAACTTTACTATGAGTCCGTCAACCCCACCTCGGTAAACAAGCAGGGCGGGGACGTGGGCACCCAGTACCGAACGGGCATTTACTATGTGAACGAAGCGGACCTTCCCGTCATTCAAAAATCCATCGAAAAACTGCAGACGCGGTACGACAAGCCCGTCGTCATCGAGGTTAAGCCGCTTCGCAACTACTACCCGGCAGAGGAGTACCACCAGAAGTATCTGGACAAGAACCCCGACGGCTACTGCCACATCCGGAAGGAAAAGTTCGAAAAAGCCGCCAAAGCGGTGGTGAACCCCGAAGACTATCCTGCGCCGGACAAGGCGAAGTTACGCGAAACGCTGACGCCCACGCAGTTTGAAGTCACCCAGAACAACGCCACCGAGCCGCCCTTTCAGAACGAGTACTTCCTAACGCACCAGAAGGGGATCTATGTTGACATCACTACCGGCGAGCCGCTGTTTACCTCGTCGGACAAGTTCGATTCCGGCTGCGGCTGGCCAAGTTTTTCAAAGCCCATCGACCCCAACGTGGTGAAGGAACATCTGGACCTTTCCCACGGCATGATGCGCACCGAGGTGCGAAGCCGCTCCGGCAACGCCCACCTGGGCCACGTCTTCCCGGACGGCCCCAAAGAAGCAGGCGGCCTGCGGTACTGCATCAACAGCGCGGCGCTGCGGTTCATCCCGAAGGAGGACATGGAAGAGGAAGGCTACGGCTACCTTCTGGATCTGGTGGATTAGACGCATAAAAAAAGACGGTACCTTCCGGCACCGTCTTTTTGCTTACAGAAGCTTGAACTTTGCCACTTCTTCACGCAGTGTGGCAGCCTGGGCGGACATTTCCTCGCTGGTGGCGGAGTTTTCCTCCGCCGTCGCGGCGTTGGTCTGAATCACCGCGGAAACCTGCTCCAGCCGGTACTTGATCGTTTCGATGGCGTCCGCCTGCTCCAGCGTTGCCCGTTCAATCTTCACGATGCTCTCGTTCACCATATGCGCCTTCGAGCCCACGTCCTGCAGGATGCCGGCGGTCTGACGGGTCATCTGAATGCCCTTGCTGATGCTCTGAACAGAAGCTTCGATGAGTTCCGCCG
>JBMNTW010000239.1:0-2837 GCA_050945935.1 Christensenellales bacterium | reverse complement strand
GGTACAACATTAACCCGCACAGCTTCGGCTGGCGGGTTAATTTTGGGAAAATCATACGGATTCCTTGACTAGAGGCCTGTCATTGTATTAAGATGGTGTCGACAGGTGAGTAAAAATCACCTGTCGACTGAAGCAGTAGCGTAAAGATTTTACCCAGCTGTCAGTGTAGCAAGTTCGATCAGACAGACCACTTGTGCTAGAAGTGGTCTGTCGTCGTTTTGGTCGGTCGTTGAGTTATTCCAGCATCTGTATTGTCGGTCGTTGCTTTGCTCGTCAGTTTATCGCGGTCGGTCTATCCTCTAGCGCTTTTCACGCTTATTCAGTTCACGAAGGACCATGAACACGACAAAGAGAAACGCGATTACAGTTTCCATACATCCATCCTTTCTATCGAAGAGAGGTGATAGCTGGAAATCCTCTTTGCTACTGCTACTGCTACTTCTAATCATACATAGAATTTTGAATCGACAATAGTGCGGCTAGAGCCTTAAAGTTCGAAATAGAGCGAACATTTAAAAATTGTCCAAAAACCAAGAAAAATGACCCCTCGCTTCCGATGATGGGTCTTTTTTTTATTCTCTTCCGTGGGGATCGTTTCGCGTCATATTTGCGGGAGAGCTGCTTTCTTTTTGCTGTTCTGCACTCAGGAGAGCAAGTGTTGGTGCAGGTGCCAGCCGCGGGGAAGATCTTACCGCATATCACACAGTCGGTTTCGGCTGGCGGGTCTTTTCTTTTTCAAATTGGCCAATAATTGGGCAATAAAGCCTTTTAAAGATGAAAATGAACACAAAGTGTTTTTTAAAAGGTAAACGAAAAACCCCCGATTCTCGGGGGTTTTCTGGCGGAGAAGGAGGGATTCGAACCCTCGAACGGCTTATGACCGTTACACGATTTCCAGTCGTGCGCCCTCGACCAAACTAGGCGACTTCTCCATAAAATACATTCGGTTTTTGTGTTGTCCGTTTGGTCAACGTTGATATTATACGGGAGTATTGGTCCAAAGTCAAGCCTGAACAATGCACTTTGGAATGGATTTTGCAGGTTCCAAACACGGTTAAGACCAGCAAAACGGACGCAAAGCGGCAAAAAACGCAAAAAAAGCAGGGGGATAGCCCCGCCCCCGGCGTTTCGGGGGCGGAGCATAGAAACAGAAAGAAAGAGCGTTTACAGCTTGGCGACGTTGGCGCCGGCTTTCCTGCCCCAGTGCACGGTGCCGATCAGCGCCGTGCCCGAACCGGGGTAATACGGTCCAATCCAGCCGCCCGCGTTCAGGCCGCCGGCGTAAAGGCCGGGAATGGGTTCGCCGTTGGGCTTGAGCACCTGGGTGTCGGTGTTGATCTTCAGGCCGCCCAGCGCGCCGAGGTTGCAAGACACGTTGCGGTATGCATAGAAGGGACCGGAAATGGGCGCAAGACCCGTCTTGCGGCCGAACTTCACATCCTTGCCCTTGGCGGCGAGGGCGTTCCAGTCCGCCAGGGTGGCGGCAAGGCCGTCCGCGTCGACGCCGATCTTGTTCGCCAGTTCTTCGATGGTGTTCGCGGTGATGACGACGCCGTCCGCCACGTCCTTGGCAACGGATTCCTTGTTCCACGGCGCGCCTTCGATGAGGCTGCTTTCGCCGAAGATCATGTAGGTGGGCGCGTCAAACTGCTTTTCCTGCTGGAAGATCGCCCTGTAATGGTAGGCGTAGGTGGCGTCTTCGCACACGAACCGCTGGCCCGCCTTGTTGACGAGGAAGGAGGGGAACAGCGGAACCTTGTTCGAAGTGGCGGCGCCGGTCTTGGCGCAGAAGTCGATGGTTCCGCCAAAGCCCGCGATGGCGGCGCCCAGTTCCATGCCCATGCGGATGCCGTCGCCGGTGTTGGTCTTGGCGCACAGGCAGGTCTGGGTGGTGATGTCCCAGTACTGCTGGGGGCTGAGGTCACGGCACATTTCCTCGTTCCAGTCGATGCTGGAAGCAGCGAGGACCACGCCCTTCTTCGTGCGGATGTTGAAAGCGCTGCCGCCGGCGGTGTAAGAGGCGCCGATCACCCTTCCGCTGGCGTCGGTGATGAGTTTGGTGACTTCGGTGTTGTACTCGATGGTTGCGCCGAGCGCTTTCGCAGCGTCCAGAATGGTGTTCACAAGGATGCCGCCGCTGCCGCCCGCGCCGCCGCCTTCATACACATGGATGCGGTCGGCATACAGGGTCTCGTCGATGTACGGCACATGGCAGTGCCCGTACACGCTGACGAACTTCATGCCAAGGCTCTTGAGCCATTCGATGTGCTCCGGCGCGCCGTAGGCAAGGTCTTTGACCAGCGCCTCGTCCACATAGCCTTCGCCGGATTTGAGCCACAGCTGGAAGTGCTTTTCGGGGGTGTCATCCTTGAACTCGGTGAGTTCCTTCTGAACAGAGGTGCCCGCAGCCTGCATCACGCCACCGGAATAGTTCGTGGTGCCGCCGGCGATGCCCGCCTTTTCCAGAATCAGCGTCTTTGCGCCGGCCTTCGCCGCTTCATAAGCGGCGGAAACGCCGGTCGCGCCTGCGCCTACTACCAGCACATCCACCTCGCGGTCCCACTTGATGTTGGAACCGGCGCTCGAGGATGCAGCGTCGCTCGCGCAGCCGCCCAGAAGGCCTGCGGACGCGATGCCCACGGCGCCCACAGCGGCGCCCTTCAGAAAGTCTCTTCTCGAAATCTGTTTGCCTTTCATAGTCTCCTCCATGCCGTTATACTCAAGCACCGCGAAACGCGGCGCTTATACGGTCCTGTGTTTGGCAAAATTATAACGACATGTATGAAGAAGAGTAAATATGGAAGCGCACAAGCTATCAGGCGGGTTTTTGTGCATTT
>JBMNTW010000238.1:0-2839 GCA_050945935.1 Christensenellales bacterium | reverse complement strand
AGAGCGCGGTGGTAGCCGGTGTGTTCAGAGGCGTCCCGCATAAAGCGGATCATGTCCGGATTCCATAAAAACATCATCGGAATGCCCTCCTGCCGTTATCAAATTGGAAATCTAGGAAACGTTCGCAAAAGAAGGGAAACGGTCGGTCGTTACGGGTGTTGGGCGTTGTTCAGCCGGGGAAGAATCACGGTTTCCTCCCCGTGGCGGGCAAAAGTCACGTCCACACCGTAAAGGGCGCGCACGAGGTCACACGTCAGCACGTCCTGCGGGGCGCCGAAGGCACGCACGGCGCCGTTATCCAGCGCGAGGACCCTGTCTCCAAAGTGCAGGGCGTGCTGGGGGTTGTGGGAGATGACCAGCACCGCCAGTCCGGCAGTCATAAGCCCTTTGACACGCTGCAGCACCCGGAGCTGGTTGCCGAAATCCAGATGCGCTGTCGGCTCGTCCATCAGAAGAATCCCCCCCTGCTGGACCAGCGCCCTCGCAATCAGCGCCAGCTGACGCTCGCCGCCGCTGATTTCCTCGAAGCCCTTTTCCGCAAGGTCCAGAATACCCATGCGGGATAACGCATCGGAAACGATGGCGTCGTCCTCCTTCGCCGGAGAGGAAAAGGGCGAAAGATGCGCCGTTCTGCCCATCGTCACCATCTGGCGGACGGTATAGTTATAAGTCGGCGCGCCCGCCTGGGGGATGTACGCCACCTTTTTTGCCAGCGTTCTTGGCGTAAAGCCGGAAAGGGGCACCCCTTCAATCTCGATTTCGCCCGCCGCCTTTTTCTCGTGCCCGAGGATACACTTAAACAGCGTGGACTTGCCCGCGCCGTTTTTGCCGAGTATGAACACCATCTCGCCCTTTTGCACGGCGAAGCTCACCCCGTTGAGCACCCGCTGTCTGCCGTAGGAAAAATGCAGTCCGTCAACGCGAAGGGCCGTCATGCGCGCCTCCTTTTGCCGGAAAAGAACAGGTAAAGGAAGAACGGCGCACCCACAAAGGCGGTGAGGATGCCGATGGGCAGCTCGCTGGTGGCGATGGAGCGCGCAACGTCATCCACCACGATTAAAAAGCTCGCCCCCATCAAGATGGACGCGGGCAGCTGCGCACGAAAGTCGCACCCCACGAACTGCCTTGCAAAGTGCGGAATCACCAGCCCCACCCAGCCGATCATGCCGGATACCGCCACGGAAGCGGCGGTTAGCAGCGTGGCGCAGAACACCACCACGCCCCTAAGAAGCCTGATGTTCACCCCCAGCGCCCTTGCCTCCTCCTCTCCCAGCGTGGCGACGTTCATCCGCCAGCGCAAAAGAATCAGCGGCACAAAGCCGACAAGCAGCACCGGAGTCAAAACGGCAAGGTCCCCCATGCGGATGCTGGACAGGCTGCCCATCAGCCAGTAGGTGATGGCGGGAAGCTGGTCCGTCGGGTCCGCCACGAGTTTTAAGTAGGACGTCATCGCCTGAAAGAGCGAACCAATCATGATGCCCGCCAGCACCATGCCCAGCACATGGCTTTCTTTGAAGCGGGAAGCCAGCGCCATGGCGATGAGTACGGCAACAAGCCCCAGCACAAACGCCATTGCGGACGCGCCGGCGTGCCCCCAGCCCAGCATGATGCCCAACGCCGCGCCGAAACACGCCCCGGCGGAAGAGCCCAGCACGTCCGGCGAGACCATGGGGTTTTTGAAAATCCCCTGATACACGCATCCCGCGGCGGACAGCGCAGCGCCGATTAACGACGCGGCGAGAATGCGCGGCAGGCGGATGTTGATGGCCACGCGCTCCATGTTGTCCGTCCATGTCTGGGGAATGGAAAACACTTTATTTGCGAAGATTTTTACCAGCTCGTTCAGGGGAACGCCGTATCTGCCCACGCAGAAAGACACAAAAAAACAGCCCAAAAAGACCGCGCAAAGCAGCAGCATCCGCCGCTTTACGGACTTTCTGGGCAAACGGTTGATTTCGCACCTGGCGGGTTCAGAGGCATGTCGACGCAAAGAGCTCAACCCCCTGACCGGCGCGCAATCGGGCAGAACCCGGTGCGCTGCCGAGATACTACCGATTTATTTTAAAAAACAACTTGCTATTGTGATAAGTATAGCACGGCATTTATCAACAGGCAATCACAAAAGCCGTGAAGGCGTGAATGCATTACAGCAAGACAGCAGGGTTACACCCATTCCAACTTCCCTTTTATAGCACCTTTTGCCCACAACCCCCAAAAAAAAACCGATAAACCTTCAGGTTTACCGGTATTGGAGCTGGTGGTGAGAATCGAACTCACAACCTGCTCATTACGAATGAGCTGCTCTGCCTTTGAGCCACACCAGCAATGTCTTCCTTTGCGGACCGTATTGCAGTATAGCACATTGCCTGGTGATTTTCAATTGTTTTTTCATCATCACCCGTCGTCCCCATGATCTCTGTTTGACAAAATCATGTTTTTTCGACAAAGTTCTTCCAGTTTGTTGCCTCAACTGAACATTTGTGCTAAATTAATTTTAGATTTATGCGCGACTGTACGGAGGATGCACATGAACGGACACAGGCAGCGCCTTCGCGACCGTTTTCAGGAGTTTGGGCCGGATGCGCTCAAAGATCACGAGCTTCTGGAACTGCTGCTCTTTTTCAGCATTCCCCGCCGGAACACCAACCCCGTTTCTCACGCGCTGCTGCGGCGTTTCGGGTCCCTTTCGGGGGTGCTGGCAGCTTCGGAGATTGACCTTCGCTCGGTGGATGGCGTGGGTGACGGCACGGCGCTTTTCCTGCGTCTGGTCAACGAAGTGGCGCGCAGGGCACGGTTGACCACCGTCGCCAAAAAACCCTTGAGTAGTCTGGGAGACCTG
>JBMNTW010000237.1:0-2854 GCA_050945935.1 Christensenellales bacterium | reverse complement strand
TCGGACGGGGATGCAATTTTGCTCTGTTCGGACGGATTGACCAATGAAGTCTCGGAAGAAAACATTCTGGATGCGCTGAGAAGCTGCAAAAGTGATCCGGACGCCGCCTGCGACACGCTGATTGAGCACGCCCTAAAAAGAGGCGGGAAGGACAATATCTCCGTCGCCATAGGTTTCTTCTTTGCGGAAGGGGGCGACGAAGGATGACCGATCTGAATACCGGAACGGTGGTCGCGGGGCGTTACCGCATCATCTCCATGATTGGGTCCGGCGGCATGGCGAATGTTTACAAGGCTTATGACGCCGCAGCCCACCGGAACGTCGCTTTGAAGGTGCTGAAAAGCGAGTACTCGGCGGACGCAGAGTTCGTGCGCCGGTTTCGCTCGGAGGCCCAGGCGGTTTTGAACCTTTCCCATGACAATATCGTCCGCTCCTATGACGTGGGCCAGTGGGAGGAATATTATTATATCGTCCTGGAATACGTTGCGGGAAAGACGCTGAAGGAGATCATATCCGAAGACGCGCCCTTTGACCGCAAGCGCATCATCAGCCTGGGCTGCCAGCTCTGCGACGCGCTGGGCCACGCCCACGACCGCAATGTGGTGCACAGGGACGTGAAGCCCCAGAATGTCATCATCAACGACCACGGCAAGCCCAAGGTGGCGGATTTCGGCATCGCGCGGTTTACCGACGCTTCCACCGTCACCTATGCGGGGGATAAAATCCTGGGCTCGGTGCATTATGTTTCGCCCGAGCAGGCCAAGGGCGAGCTGGTGGACGCCAAGAGTGACATTTACTCTCTGGGCATCGTGCTTTACGAGATGGCTACCGGCCGCGTGCCCTTTGACGCGGAGAACACCGTTTCCGTCGCCATCAAGCATCTTCAGGAGGAGATGGTTCCCCCCATCGTCCACAATCCGGACATTGGCGCCGCGTTGAACGGCATCATCCTGCGCGCCACCAGCAAGGATAAATCCGCCCGCTACACCAGCATGCGCGAGCTGAAAAAGGACCTTCTGCGCGCCGTGCGGGAGCCGAACGTAGACTTTGCCATGCAGGAGGCGAAGCAGCGCAAAAAAGCGTCCGCCAAAAAGGCGGAATCTGCGGACAATGCCGCCAAAAAAGCGCAGATTTCCCCCTTCAAGCGCACGATGATGCTTTTGATCGTCATGCTCATCACTGTGGGAATCCTGTTGTCCTTCCTGCTCATCGGCAGCGCTTTATTGAACAGAAACGGCGGCGAAAAACAGACCCGCTACGTGCCCTCGCTCACGGGAAAAACCCTTTCCGCGGCGGCTGAATCGGCAAAATCCATGGGGTTTACGCTGGTAGTGCGAAACAGGGTCGTAAGGGACGACGTGCCGGCGGACACCGTGCTGAATCAGGACCCCAAAGCCGGCAACCAGGGGCGCGAGGGGGACACGATTTTTGTGGACGTCAGCGCCGGGCCTGCCACCGTGGAAGCGCCCATTCTAACGGGCCTTACGGTGGAGGAGGCGACGCTGGCGGCGGAGGAATGGGGCCTGGCCATCGCCGGAATCACCTATGAAATCGACCCTTCCGTCCCGACGGGCAGAGTCATTCGCCAAAGCCCGGAAGAGGGAACGGAACTGTACGTGGGAGACGTGATTTACATTGTCGTCAGCGGCTCGGAAGAGGGCATGGCGATGATGCCTGACGTAGTCGGGGATAAGCTCGCCGCCGCCATCGAGCAGCTGCGCCTTGCCGGCTTTTCCAGAATCTTCGTGCGCACCGTAGAGAGCGGCGAACTGCCAAGCAGGGTGGTCGACCAGCAGCCCGAAAGCAACACGCTGCAGGCTGCGGACTCCAAAATCGAGCTTTGGGTCAGCCCGTCCCTTCCCGAGGAGTATGTGAGCGACCGCGCGTTTAATTTGGACATTCCGGCGAACGACTCCAATGTCACCGTCCTTCGCTACACCGACGGTGTTTACTATGTGCTGTACGAAAACCTTCTTCCCGCGGGGCAGCAGACCGTTTCGCTGACCGTGCGGGGTGAAACCGAAGGGCCGTACGAGATTATCATCACCGTCAACGGCGAGGAGGTTCGCCGGGAATCGGTAACTCTGGCAAAACGCAAGTGAACGGAAATTGCATGAACGGAACAATCATCAAGGGAATCGGCGGTTTTTATTACGTGGATACGGGCGAAGCCGTGTACGAGTGCAGAGCCCGGGGCCTGTTCCGGCTGGAACAGAACATCCCCCTTGTGGGGGATAACGTGGAGTTTTTGCCCGAAGAAGGCAAGCTCAAGGGATACATTACCGACATTCGGGAGCGAAAGAGCAAAATGCTCCGCCCGCCGGTGGCGAACGTAGACCAGTTCGCGCTGGTGGTGGCGGCTTCCGCCCCTAAGCCGGATTTGCTGCTGTGTGACAAGCTGCTGCTTCAGGCGGCACTGGCGAATGTTTCGGCGCTCATCGTCGTCAACAAGTGCGACGAGGCGGCGGAAGGCTTCAAGGATGCACTGTTGGCGGAGTACAAGGGTTCCGGCGCGAAGCTGCTCTTCGTTTCCGCGAAGACGGGCGAGGGGTTATCCTCCTTGGCTTCGGAGCTTTCCGGCAAAATCACCTGCTTTGCGGGGCAGTCCGCGGTGGGCAAGTCCTCCCTCATCAACGCGCTTGCGCCTGGTGCTGCCTTAAAAGTCGGCGGGCTTTCCCGAAAGACCGACCGCGGCAGGCACACCACCCGCCACGCGGAGCTTTTGCACGTTGCCGGCGGCTACGTGGTGGATACGCCGGGCTTTTCTCTGTTAGAGCTTCTACCCATGGACCCTGCGGACCTTTGCCTCTACTATCCGGAAATGGCAAAGCACCTTGGCGAATGCCGCTTTCCA
>JBMNTW010000236.1:0-2859 GCA_050945935.1 Christensenellales bacterium | reverse complement strand
AAGCGCCGCACCAAACGCGGCAGCGGGGAGCGCCCCGACGCCGTCGTTCCCCCGGCAGTCCCCGTTTACGTGGAAGTACGATGCCGGGCAAAGCGCAAAGCCGGCGGAAACTTCCGGCACGCAGGCGGCTGCGGCAGGCGGCGCAACGTTTTCCGCGGACGCGCCTTTGGAACTCGCCTACGGTCCATCTGCCCAGGATTTTAGACAGTCCGGCACGCAGGCGGCGAACAGTTCCGCTGGTTTTATGGATTCGGAGTACGTGGGCAGCCTGCCCGGCTGGGCGCAGCGCTTTTTGAAGAGCGGTGCCGCGGAGTCCTTCCCGACGGCAGAGGGAGCGCGCACGATGGCGTCTTCCGCCAGGGACATCGGTGTGCTTCCCAAACCGCAGGCGGCGGAAGAACAGATCGACTGGTCCGCCCCCGTGCCCCGGCGCCCTGCGGAGATGAACTTCCACAAAAAAGAGGACCAGCAGGAAAAACCCTCCGCCCCCGCGCAGATGAGCGAAGCGGAACTCAAGCGCACGGCTGACAAAATCTACCGCATGCTGGAGGACCGCATCCGCCGGGAGCGCAGGCGGCTGGGGCTTTAAAAATCGGGTTGAGAGGAGGAAAAGGCCATGTTTGTGGGGATTCCCAATCCCAACATCCTGATGCCGCTGAAAAAGCTGCATATCACCAAAAAAGGCACGAACGACAAGGGCTTTGACGTGCTCTACAATCCGGAGAAATACATCCGCAGCCGCGAGGTGCAGTATTCCGACAAGGCGGGCATCTCGATGGAAATGCCCATCACCCAGTTCGCCCACGGAGCGGCGGAAATCCTGCAGTTCACCCTGTTTTTTGACAGTATGTCTGCCGGCGGCGAAGTGGGCGGCACGGTGGTGGAACGGCTGAAGTTCGCCGGGAACAGCATGCTGCCCTCCAAGACCAAACAGATCGACGTTCGCACCTATACGGACAAGGTCTACAAACTGATGGAGGTGGACCCCACCCAGCATGTTCCGCCGCTTCTGCAGCTGGACTGGAGCTCTCTGGTGTTCGTGGGCCATCTGATCAAATGCACGCAGACCTTCGTGCGCTTCAACGAGGACGGCGTGCCGGTGCGCGCCTGGCTGGAATGCACCTTCCGGGAGTTCATCAGCAACGTGGGCACAAAGCCTCTGGAATCGCCGGACACCACCAAGTACCGCACCGTGCGCCAGGGCGACGCGCTGTGGTCTTTTTCGGAAAAGGAGTACGGCGAAGCGCGCTACTGGCGGGAAATCGCCAAGGCGAACGACATTGAAAATCCGCGCATGCTGCGCAGCGGCGACACCATCGCCCTGCCGGCGCTGAAGTAGCCCAAGCGGCGAAAAAAGGGGGAACGGAAACTGGATCGGGGCAGCTACGAGCTTTCCGCGCTCGAAAAGAAATACGGGCAGTTCATCGGACCGGCGGTGGAAATCACGCTGGGCGGTACGAAGCTGGACACGGCCAAGATCCCCGTCACCAGCCTTGAGGTGGAACTTTCCGCCGAAGGCGCCGCGGGCGGCTGCACCTTTACGGTGGAGGGCCTTTATGACTACGAAAACAGCAAGTGGAAAAACGACCTGGCAAAGACCATCAAGCTCGGTGCTTCTTTGGAAGTTTCGGGCGGATATGTGCAGAAAAAGCAGCTGTTTTACGGGTATGTGGACGAGTACTCCCTGGAGCACAACGGCGAAGGTGCGCCAAAAATCACCGTTACGGGCATTGACGGTCTGGGGTTTTTGATGAACTGCAGAGAGCCCTATTACGGAGGTGCCAAAAAGGGCAAGGAGATCATCACAGAAATCCTGAAAAAGAGCGTCAGCGCCGGCTTTGCCAAAAGTGTGGAGGTGGACAGCGGCAACACCCTGCAGGACTTTGAAACGCCGGTCATCAAGGAACAGGTGGACGATTTTAAGTTTCTGCGCATCCTGGCCGAACGCTACGGCATGGTGCTGATGGCCATAAACGGCGAGCTGATCTTCGATTCGTTGTGGCAGTCGTCCGACCCTCTCATCACCCTCACCGTAGGAAAAGGGCTGATCAGCTTCAACAAGCGGATTTCCCTCAAGGGCCAGGTGGGCAAGGTGGTGATGTGGGGCAGGGACGTGAACCAGAAGTTCATTCAGGGGAGCGCGTCCTCCGTCAACACCGGAGGATCGGGCAAAAGCGCCGCCCAGCTGGTGACAGGGCTTAGCAAGGCGATCCTTCGGGAGTACAACGAGTACGCCCGCACCGAAGGCGAGCTTGCCCGTTTGGCACAAGCGCGGCTGAACAGCATCGCCATGGGGCTGGTGAGCGGCGAAGGCACCTGCGTGGGCATTCCGGAACTGATTCCCGGCCGCTTTATCAAAATCGAAGGTATGGAAGACGAAGCAAACGGAAGCTATTTCATTTCAAAAGTCACCCACAGTTTTACGACGGAAGGGTATTTTACGAGGTTTGAAATCAAGGGGGCGAAGGTTTAGTGAGCATCGCAAAGCAGTTTGAGGAAACGCTGGCCGCTTCCGGCAGAAGCGCCCATCAGCAGATGAACCATTGGGGGCTGACGCTGGCCGTCGTCACCAACGTTACGGACGAACAGAAGCTGAACCGCGTCAAATGCCTTCCCATCGTGAACGAAGAAAAAGAGGAAACCGACTGGTGCTACGTAATGTCCCCCTTCGCAGGCAAGGACCACGGCCAGTTCTTCTTCCCGAATGTGGACGATCTCGTCATTCTCGGCTACCTGAACGGCGACCCGCACAGGCCGGTGGTGCTCGGGGGGTACTGGAACAGCGACGTGACCCCGCCCTACACCATTGCTGACGGCAAAATCCACAACTACTCCATCAAAACCCCCAGCGGGACGGAG
>JBMNTW010000235.1:0-2862 GCA_050945935.1 Christensenellales bacterium | reverse complement strand
GAGAAGCTCCTGAGCAAGGAAAACGGCAAGGATCCCTATTCCATCATGACCGAGGACATGGACGCCAACTCCGTGCCCGGCAGCAACGGCATCATCTTCCTGCCCTTCCTGCAGGGTGCTGCCGGCGCTCGCACCAACCCCAACGCGAAGGGTACCTTCCTCGGCATGAGCCTGGGCACCACCAAGGCCGACATGGCCCGCGCCGTGCTCGAAGGCATCTGCTTCGAAATGTACGACATCGTTCGCGCTGAAGAAGCTGCGGGCATCAACGCCAAGACCATCCGTCTGACCGGCGGCGCTTCCAAGTCCCCCTTCTGGTGCCAGATGCTGGCGGACATCATGCAGAAGCCCGTTCAGCTGCTCCAGACCTCTGAAACCGGCTGCCTCGGCGCCGCTCTGTACGCGGGCATCGGCTCCGGCATCTACAAGGATGCTCATGACGCCGTCAACCGCGCGGTGAAGATCACCCGCGAATTCACCCCCGATCCTTCCAAGGCGGAAGCTTATCAGAAGGCCTTCGAGCGCTGGTGCGAAGCTTACGAAGCTCTCGAGAAGTTCTACAAGTAAGCAAAAACCAGTCAATCGTGTTCTTGCGAAGCCCCCGGCATTTGCCGGGGGCTTTTTTCAGGTTTACGGCGGTTCGTTTTTAGCGTTTGCGCATGCCCCAAAGCCCGAAAAGCCCTGCCGTATGGCGGCGGGGGCATATTTGGGTTGTTATCTTCCGCACGTTACATTATAATATTGTGAAGATATTATGAGGTTCGTCCTCACTTTTTTGGAGGAAGTATGATACCCTTCGCCGCCCGCATGGATAAGGTGACGGGCTCGGCCATCCGCGAGATTTTCGCGCTTCTCGCCCGGCCGGGCATGATTTCCTTTGCCGGCGGCAACCCGAATCCCGAAACCTTTCCGGGTGAGGAAGTGGCAGGGATTACGGCGGAGCTGATGGCATCCTCCGCCAAAACGGTGCTGCAGTACGGGGGCACCGCGGGGCTGCCTTCGCTTGCGGAATCGGTGTGCGAACTGGCGGCAAGAAAGGGTATTTTTGCAACGCCTTCGGATGTGATCATTCTCACCGGCTCCTCCCAGGGCATCGATTTGATGGCGAAGGTCTTTTTGAACGAAGGGGACGCCATCCTCACCGAAGCGCCCACCTTTTTAGGGGCTTTGCAGACGTTCCGCACCTACGGGGCGGAGCCAATCGGCGTTTTGATGGACGAGTCCGGCATGGTGATGGAGGATTTGGAGGAAAAGCTCCGGTCCACCCGTGCGAAAGTGATTTACACCATTCCAAACTTCCAGAACCCCACCGGGCGCACGCTGCCGCCGGACCGACGCAAAAAAATGCTGGAACTCGCGCAGCGTTACGGCGCCATCATTCTGGAGGACGACCCCTACGGCGACCTGCGCTACTCCGGTTCGCCCGTTGCTCCCATCCGCACGCTGGACGATTCCGGCGAAACTGTGGTGTACCTGGGCAGTTTTTCCAAGATCATTTCGCCGGGGCTTCGGGTGGGGTTCGCCATCGGGGACGGGAAGATACTCCAGAAGCTCACCGTCGCCAAACAGGGGGTGGACGTGCACACCAGCAATCTCTCCCAAGCGATTGTGGATGCGTTCATCCGCTCGGGAAAGCTCTGGCCGCATATCGACGAATGCTGCGCCTTCTACGCCCGCCAGAGGGACGCGATGGTCAGCGCCATCGAGCGTTACCTGGGGGCAAGGATTCGATATACCAGGCCGGACGGCGGGATTTTCATCTGGGCAAGCCTTGACGAGGGGGAAAACGCCCTCGAACTGTTCCAAAAGGCGGTGGAGGCGAACGTCGCCTTTGTGCCCGGCACGCACTTCTTCCCCGATCTGTCCGGCAGAAATACCTTCCGGCTGAATTTTTCCATGTGTTCGCCGGAAATGATTGAAGAAGGCATCCGTCGACTGGCAGCGTTGTTCTGAGCAACCTGTTAAATATTACAAGATTAAAAATATTTACAGAGAGGACATACCGATGCAAAACGTATTTGATATACTGACCGAGAGAGGCTTTGTAAAGCAGACTTCCCACGAGGAGGAAATCCGCGAGGCTCTGGGCAAGGAGCGCGTAACCTTCTACATCGGCTTTGACCCGACGGCGGACTCTTTGCATGTGGGCCACTTTGTGCAGCTGATGGCCATGGCGCACCTGCAGCGCGCGGGGCACAGGCCCATTGCGCTGCTCGGCGGCGGCACCACCATGATCGGCGACCCTTCGGGAAAGACCGACATGCGCACCATGATGACCAAAGAGACCATCGCCCACAACGCCGAGTGCTTCAAGAAGCAGATGAGCCGCTTCATTGACTTTGACGGCGAAAACGCCATCATGGTCAACAACGCGGACTGGCTGCTGAACATCAATTACGTGGAGTTTTTGCGGGAAGTGGGCGTGCATTTCTCCGTCAACCGCATGCTCACCGCCGAGTGCTACAAGCAGCGCCTGGAGCGCGGCCTGACTTTCATGGAGTTCAACTACATGCTGATGCAGGCCTATGACTTCCTGGTGCTGAACGAGAAGTTCGGCGCCACCATGCAGATGGGCGGCGACGACCAGTGGAGCAACATTCTCGCCGGCGCGGACCTGATTCGCAGGAAGCTGCAAAAGCCCGCATTCGCCATGACGTTCGCCCTTTTGACCACCAGCGAAGGCGTGAAGATGGGCAAAACCGTCAAGGGCGCTTTGTGGCTGGACGAGAACAAGACCACGCCCTATGAGTTCTACCAGTACTGGCGCAACGTCGCGGACGCGGACGTGGGCAAGTGCCTGTCGCTTCTGACCTTCCTGCCCATGGACGAGGTGCGCAGACTTTCCGCATTGAAGGACAGCGA
>JBMNTW010000234.1:0-2893 GCA_050945935.1 Christensenellales bacterium | reverse complement strand
AATTTGATACTTGTGGCCCGAATGCAGCGGGTTGTATTCGGCAATAATTCCGCAAAGGGACATGTCATCCTCCAGTCAGGGTCTATGGAAAGTATAACCCAGCCAAAGACGTATGGCAACATGGCGGAGAAAGGGTCTCTTTTCTCGCAAAAAAGGCCCAAATTGTTGCTTTGTTGGATGCGATATACTATAATGTCAATGCAGTTTTAGCATTTATGTGAAATTATTTACAAAGGAGATCAGTCATGTCGTTCATAGAAAGCGTCGTTGCGCGCGCAAAGACTGCGAACAAGCACATCGTCCTGCCCGAAGGCAAGGAACCCAGGGTTGTGCGCGCCGCGGCCATCGTCACAGCCGAGGGTATCGCCAGGCTTACCATCCTTGGCAAGCCGGACGAGATTAAAAAACTTGCCGAACAGGAAGGGGTGGACATTTCGGGCGTTCAGCTGATTGACCCCGAAACCGCGCCCAATCTCGCCGAGTACGCAAACGCGTTCTATGAATTGCGCAAGGCAAAGGGTATGACCGAGGAAAAAGCGGTCGAAACCATGAAGGACCCCATGTACTACGGCACTATGATGGTGAAACTGGGCGCTGCGGACGGTCTGGTCGCCGGCGCTCTCTGCACAACGGCGGACACGCTGCGCCCGGGTCTTCAGATTGTCAAGACCGCCCCGGGTGTGAAGACGGTGTCCTCTTCGTTTGTTATGGAGGTTCCCGACTGCCAGCTCGGCGAAAACGGCGTGTTCGTGTTCGCGGACTGCGCCATCAACATCCAGCCGGACGCCCAGCAGCTTGCGGATATCGCCATCGCCTCCGCCCATACGGCGAAGAACGTGGTGGGCATTGAGCCCAAAGTGGCGATGCTCTCCTACTCCACCAAGGGCAGCGGCAAGGGCGAAGCGGTGGACAAGGTCGTCGCCGCCACCGCCCTCATCAAGGAACAGGCTCCTGAACTGATGGTGGACGGCGAACTTCAGGCGGACGCCGCTCTGGTGGAAACCGTGGGCAAGCTCAAGAGCCCGGGAAGCCCCGTTGCCGGTCAGGCGAACGTGCTGGTGTTCCCCGATCTGCAGTCCGGCAACATCGGGTACAAGCTGGTCCAGCGCCTGGCGAAGGCTGCCGCCATCGGCCCCATCTGCCAGGGATTCGCCAAACCCATCAACGATCTTTCCAGGGGCTGCTCCACCGAGGACATCGTCCAGGTCGTGGCGCTCACCTGCTTACAGGCACTGAACTAAACGAAAGGATTTTTTGAATATGCATAACATACTTGTCATCAACGCAGGCAGCTCCTCCATCAAATTTCAGCTGATCGACATGGACGAAAAGGAAGTCATCGCCAAGGGCGTTGTCGACCGCATCAGCTTCGGAGGCTCCAAACTCAAGTACAAGAGCAAGAACGGCAACGCGGAGTTCGAGTGCGACATTCCCGACCATGACGCGGGCATCAAAATCGTGCTGGACAGCATCGTGCATGAAGAGTACGGCGTGATCAAGTCCATGGACGAGATCAAGGCCGTAGGTCACCGCGTGCTGCACGGCGGAGACAAGTACTCCGCTTCCGTGCTGGTCGATCAGGACGTGCTCGACGCCATCGAGGAGTTCTCCACCCTCGGCCCGCTGCACAATCTCCCCCAGAAGCACTGCATCGAAGCCTGCATGAAGATGATGCCGGGCACCCCCATGGTGGCCGTGTTCGACACCGCCTTCCACCAGACCATGCCCCCCAAGGCGTTCCTGTACGGCATTCCCTATGAGGACTACGAAAAGTTCAAGATCCGCCGCTACGGCTTCCACGGCACCAGCCACAGGTATGTATCCCGCCGCACCGCCGAGCTCATCGGCAAGAAGCCCGAGGAGTGCAAGATCATCGTCTGCCATCTGGGCAACGGTTCCTCCATCTCCGCTGTGAAGTACGGCAAGTGCGTGGACACTTCCATGGGCCTTACGCCCCTTGAGGGCCTGGTCATGGGCACCCGCTGCGGCTCCATCGACCCCGCCATCGTCACCAGGCTGATGGACTGGAAGGGCATGACCACCGCCGAAGTGGACGAGTACATGAACAAGAAGTCTGGCGTGCTCGGCCTTTCCGGCTTCTCCAGCGACTTCCGCGACCTTGGCATTGCAGCCATGGAACAGGGCAACGAGCGCGCACTTTTAGCGCTTGAGGTGTTCTCCTACAACGTCAAGAAGGTCATCGGCGCTTACGCCGCCGTCCTGAACGGCGTAGACGCCATTGCCTTCACCGGCGGCATCGGCGAGTTTGACAAGATCGTGCGCAGGATGGTCATGACCGACATGGAATACCTGGGCATCAACTTCGACTTCGAACTGAACGACAAGTTCATCCGCGGCAAGGAGATGGAGCTCACCAAGCCCGGTTCCACCACCCAGGTGTGGATCGTGCCCACCGACGAGGAAATGACCATCGCCTCCGATACGCTGGAGCTGACCCGCTAAACGACCAGACACTGCCTACGGCATCCCGTAGTTCGCGGGCTTTGGGGCATAAAACCCGCCTCAAAGCCTGCGCGTTCTTTGGGATTTTCGGAATAGAACGCCCTGCTTTTGAAGAACTTACGCCATAGGCAAAACCCTTGTTTTGCCGAGCCGACGAAGACGTTTGCTTCTCTTTATGCACCGGCAGTAAAATGCCGCCAACGGACAGGGGTTCCATTCCCCTCGCCTGCTTCTGCCGCCCAAGCCGTGCTTTTCGGCTTGAACGGCATCGGGATGGGACGAGAATTCTCATTGACAAACCCTATCCCGCTTAATATAATAACGAATGGTCGTATTGCGAGGTGTGCCTTATGACACTGGACGTCAAGTCCATTTCCGGCTTTCCCGGCGAATCGATTTCCTTCGAACTGACCGAGGATTTCGAGAAAAT
>JBMNTW010000233.1:0-2907 GCA_050945935.1 Christensenellales bacterium | reverse complement strand
AATCGCCTCGTACGTCCAACAGGAACGCGGCGTCACCTCCCTCGCCCATCTGACCTGCGTGGGCGCCTCCAAAGAGCGCATCCGGGCACAACTTGCGGAACTCAAAGCCGGCGGGGTGGAAAACGTGCTCGCCCTGCGGGGGGATATTCCGGAAGGCGCCTCCTTCCCCGAAGAAGCCGTCTTTCGCTACGCTTCGGATTTGGTGGCGTTTTTGAAGCAGGAGTCGGACTTTTGCATCGGCTGCGCGTGCTATCCCGAAGGGCATGTGGAGTCCGCCCGTCGGGAGGAGGACATTGACCATCTGAAAATCAAGGTGGACGCAGGAGCGGAGTTTCTGACCACCCAGATGTTTTTTGACAATAACGTGCTTTACAACTTCCTCTACCGCCTGCGGGAAAAGGGTGTGACCGTGCCCGTGATTCCCGGCATCATGCCGGTGACCAACGCCAGGCAGATTCAAAGAATCTGCGCCCTTTCCGGCACCGTTCTGCCGCGGCGGTTCAAGGCCATCGTGGAGCGGTTCGGTTCCAACCCCGCCGCCATGGCGCAGGCGGGCATCGCCTACGCCACCGAGCAGATCATCGACCTCATCGCCAACGGCGTCAACGCCATCCACCTGTATTCGATGAACAGGCCGGACGTGGCGACAAGCATCCTCAACAACCTTTCCGAAATCATTGGTGAGCAGCCGTGACCATTCAGCCGGACTTTTCGGAAGTACTGCGTTATCTGGGTGTTTCCGCCCCGGATGATGCAACGGTCCGCCTTGTGCAAAAAGGTATCTCCCTTTTAGGTGAACAGGCAAAGGCGCGCTTCGTACATAAGCTGTTTCCCATCGAAGTACGGACCGGCTGTGTACGTCTTTTGGACCGCGCATTTGAAAGCCGAAGCCTTTCTTCACATTTAGCCGGCTGTTCCCACGCGGTGCTGTTCGCCATGACGCTGGGAGCAGGCGTTGACAGGCTTCTCGCCCGCTATGCGCAGACGGACATTGCCCTCGCCGCCGTACTGCAGGCAGCAGCCGCCGCATTGGTGGAAGCCGCGTGCGACGATTTTTGCGAGAAGCTGGCTAAAAAAGCAAAAAACGGGGATCTGACGGGGTATCCGGGCTACCTCACCGCCCGCTTTTCCCCCGGATACGGCGATTTACCCCTGCATCATCAAAAGGACGTGCTGGAGTTTTTGAACGCGAATGTCCGCATCGGGCTGACGGCGACGGACAGCTTCATGCTCGCCCCAAGCAAATCCGTCACCGCCTTTGTGGGCGTTTCCCCCGAACCCGCGCAGAACTGTTACGGCGAATGCGCCCTTTGCGGCAAACGCGACTGCGCCTTCCGAAAAAAACACCACCCATGCGGAGCAAACGAATGAGCATTTTAAACCATCTGGGAAAACGCATCCTGATTCTGGACGGCGCCACCGGCACCCTGCTGCAGCAGCGCGGCCTGCTGCCCGGTCAGCGGCCGGAGGACTGGAACGTGGAGCGACCTGAAGACATCCGCGCCGTGCATCAGGCTTACTTTGAAGCCGGGAGCGACCTGGTGCTCACCAACACCTTCGGCGCAAACCCCGTCAAACTTGGCGGTTCGCCCTATTCTCTGGACCGCGTGGTGTCCGCCGCGGTGGAGAATGCCAAAGAAGCGTCGGTGCGTGCAAACGTTTCCGAAAGACCGCTTTTCGTGGCTCTGGACGTGGGTCCCACGGGCAAACTCCTGCGCCCTTTGGGGGACTTGGATTTTCTGGATGCGGTTTCCGCCTTTTCCGCCTTGTGCAAAGCCGGAGCAAAGGCGGGGGCGGATCTGATCTTTATCGAGACCATGAGCGACCTTTACGAACTTAAGGCCGCCGCACTCGCCGCGAAGGAAACAGGGCTGCCGGTGTTCGCCACCGTCGCTCCCGACGCTTCGGGCAAGCTGCTGACCGGAGGGGACGCCGCCTGCGTAACAGCACTGCTGACCGGATTAGGCGTGGACGCTCTGGGCTTCAACTGCGGCATGGGTCCGGTGCAGCTTCGCCCCTATGTTTCGGAACTGCTCGCTTTAAGCGGCATTCCCGTCATCGCCAAGCCCAACGCAGGGCTTCCCACCGTGGTAAACGGAAAAACGGAGTACGATATCGACGTTCCCGCCTTCGCCGCTGAACTTTCCGCCTTTGCGAAGGAAGGCGTCTGGCTTCTGGGCGGCTGCTGCGGCACAACGCCGGCGCATATTTTAGCCCTTTCGGAAGCGGTGCGCGGCATTTCTCCCAAACCCATCGAGAAAAAGCACCAGACCATTGTCTGCTCCTACGGCAGGGCGGTTTCCATCCCCAATCCAAAAACGGACGGCGTGCCGGCGCTTATCGGCGAGCGCATCAACCCCACCGGCAAACCCCGCCTGAAAGCAGCGCTTCGGGACGGGGACTTTGGCCTGCTTTTATCCGAAGCCGCAGCCCAGCAGGAACAGGGGGCGGAAGTGCTGGACGTAAACGTCGGCCTGCCGGGCATCGACGAGCCTGAAACGCTGAAGCAGGCGGTGGAACGCATCCAGTCCGTCACCGATTTGCCCCTTCAGCTGGACTCCGCCAATGCGAAAGCGCTGGAGGAGGCGATGCGGATTTACAACGGCAAGCCGCTGGTCAACTCCGTCAACGGCAAGGAATCCTCCATGCATGCGGTGTTCCCGCTGGTTCAAAAATACGGCGGCGTGGTCATCGCCCTGACGCTGGACGAGTCCGGCATTCCAGACACTGCAGAAGGCCGGCTGGAAATCGCCAGAAAAATCGTGCACACCGCCGAAAGCTACGGCATCGACAGGAAAGACATCCTCGTCGACCCCCTGACCTTGACCGTTTCCACCGATGCGAACGCGGCAAAAACAGCGCTTCGCACCATCGAGCTGGTGCGCAAGGAACTGGGCGTAGGCACAG
>JBMNTW010000232.1:0-2916 GCA_050945935.1 Christensenellales bacterium | reverse complement strand
TTTTTCCTTTTGCAGGCTGCTGTTGCCTTTAGCCCTACTCAGTTTGTCCTAACGCCAGAAATATTCCGGATAGAACACCGTCAACAGGTCGTAGGCCGCGTCCACGGGGTTTGGGTGGTCGTAAACGATCTGCACCCCGCAGGAGGACAGATACGCCGCACGCCTTGTTTCAAACATCCCGCGCAGGGCCTCTTTGTCTGTGATGGCGTTGGGGCGGCGCGCGTCGTCAACCCTTTTTTCGAGCAGATGAAGGGGCGTGTCCAAAAACGCGACGGCGCCCGTATCCTGCATCAAAGAAAGGCTGTCCGCGTCCAGCGGGTCCTCTGCATTGCAGGAAACGATCTGCCAGTCCCCCTGCGAGACTTTCTGCAGGGCTTCTTTTGCCCGTTTGCGAAGCCCCTCCTGCCCTTCTTTGGCAAGGATTTGGGCGATTGACATCCCCGCTTCGCGCTCGACCTCTTCGTTGACGTCCGCAAAGGCAATGCCGGCCATGCGGGCGAGTTCCTTCCCCACGCTGGTTTTTCCGCAGCCTTCCATGCCCGTGATGTACAGGTTGTTCAAGCAGTCATCGCTCCTTCTTCGGTTCAGACGCGTTCTGACGACCCAAATCCGCAAAAATCGGCACGTTTTTCCTTTGCGGGAGGGTCAAAACCCGTGCATATCCGTTTTTTTCGCCATGTACAACAATACCATTTGCTCCCCCCGATTGGCAAGAAGCGCGTGGCGTTTTAAACCCATGAGAATACATTGGTACTGTGCGGGCGGGCTTAGCCGTACCTGTGCCATCAAATACGGAGGATATACTATGGAACCGGTTTTGAAACTTGCGAACGTATCGCTCGCTTATCATACTCCGCTGGGAGAGACCCTCGCCGTCAAAAACCTTGATTTTTCTGTAGACGAAGGCGAATTTGTTGTGATTGTCGGACCTTCCGGCTGTGGAAAGTCCACGCTTTTGTCCATGGTGGCCGGGCTTCTGCCGCCAGAGGAAGGGCAGATATTTCTTCGCGGAAAGCCGATTACTGGTGTGAGCACGGATGTTGGATACATGCTCCAGCGCGATCACCTGTTTGAATGGCGCACCATCTGGCAGAACGTGCTTTTGGGGCTGCATGTGCGCGGCATGGTGGAGGAAAAACAGGAACGCGCCATGGAACTTTTGAAGACCTATGGCCTTTACGAGTTCCGAAACGCCCGCCCCAGCGAGCTGTCCGGCGGCATGCGCCAGCGCGTGGCGCTGATTCGCACCCTGGCCATCGACCCGCAGATTCTGCTGCTCGACGAGCCCTTCTCTTCCCTGGATTATCAGACGAGGCTCCACCTTGCAGACGAAATCTGCGACATCATACGCCGCGAGAAAAAGACCGCCCTGTTTGTGACCCACGATATCGCCGAAGCGGTGAGCATCGCGGACAGAATCATCGTGCTTTCCGGCAGGCCTGCCGTCCTGAAAAGGGATGTCCCCGTGGAACTGCCCGCCATCAGTCCGCTTTCACGAAGGAAACTGCCTGAGTTCCGCACGTATTTTGACACCATCTGGAAGGAGCTGGACGACGATGCCGGATAAAAAACAACACTCTGCCAAGCACCAGAAATATTTGGCCCGATTAAAGCGAGACAGGATGACCATCTTCCTGTCCCGCATTTTGGTTCTGGTCCTTATGCTCGGACTGTGGGAGCTCGCCACCGCGCTGGGCATGCTGGACCCCTTCATCTTCAGTTCGCCCAGCCGCATCGCCGCTACCATCGCAAGGCTGTGGACCAACGGCAATCTGCTGCTGCATGTGGGCACAACACTGCTTGAGACCGTTCTGGGCTTTTTAATCGGCACCGGACTGGGCGTGTTCTTCGCCGTTCTGCTCTGGTGGTTCCCGAAAGCGGCAAAAGTGGCGGACCCGTACCTCGTCATACTCAACTCGCTGCCGAAAATCGCTTTAGGACCCGTGCTGATTGTGTGGATGGGCACCGGAATGCCCGCCATCATCACCATCGCCATACTCGTCAGCGTCATCGTCGCCATCACCAGCGTGCACACCGGCTTTATGGAGGTCGACCCCGAAAAACTCCTTCTTCTGCGCGCCCTTGGCGCCAACAAGTTTCAGGTGCTGACGATGGTCATTCTGCCCGCCAGCGTGCCCATCATGGTTTCCGCTTTGAAGCTTTCCGTGGGCATGAGCTGGGTGGGCGTCATCGTCGGCGAGTTTCTGGTTTCCAGAGCCGGCCTTGGCTATTTGATCGTGTACGGCGGTCAGGTATTCCAGCTGGACATCGTCATGGCGGGCGTCGTCATACTCGGTGTGCTGGCGGCGGTGATGTATTACGGCGTGGCGCGGTTTGAAAAATATATCACCCGAAAGAGGCACGCATAAGGCGAAAATTCTTGTGAAACCGGCGCATTGATTGCGCCGGTTTTTTGATGCGATTTTACCGACAGTAGAAAAAATATTCTACGGGTTGTAAAGGAAGTATGTGGTCACACCTGCATCCATCAGTTAAAATAAGTTCAACCAACAGGAAAGGTGAAAAAGATGCGGCTGAAGCTGAACGAAAATATCAGAATGCTCCGCAAGCAGCGGGGCATGACCCAAGAACAGCTGGCGGAGGCGATGGGGGTGTCGGTGGGCGCCGTTTCCAAATGGGAAAGCGGCCAGACCAACCCCGAACTGGGCCTGATTGCGGAACTGGCGGACTTTTTCGGCGTATCCGTGGACGTTTTGCTCGGATACACCCTGAAGTCCAGCAGCAGGGACAACGCCATTGCCTACATCAAAAAGCTGAACCTCGAAAAGAGGTACGACGAGGCCCCCGCAGAAATCGCGAAAGCCCTGCAAAAGTTCCCCAACTGCTTCGAAATCGTTTATCTTTCCGGCATCCTGTTTTCAAACCTCAGCCTGGAGAAGAACGACCCCGAGGCGA
>JBMNTW010000231.1:0-2921 GCA_050945935.1 Christensenellales bacterium | reverse complement strand
CGACGCACAGCACCGTCACGTAGTAAAGCACCGCGATCTTGTAAAAGAGCAGCGTCACCAGAATGATGGCGAACAGGATATCCATGCGGCTCAGGGCTTCCCCGAGGCGCACCATGCGCAGGCTGATCAGCGACGGCTGGGCGAACAGGTGCAGCGTGTTGCCCAGAACGGTGATGTCCCGAAACACCGTAAAGAACACGGTGAACGCCCCCAGCAGAAAACCGCCGAACATATACTTCAGCGAGCCTTTTCTCGTCAGCTCGATGTTGGGGTTGAACATCGTGATGATGACGAGTTCCCCAAAAGGTATGGTGGAGATGATGTGCACGCCCTGAACGAGCTTGCCCAGCGGCTGGTCCAGCATGGGAAACAGGTTCTCAAAGTTGATTTGGTTCGCCAACAGAAGCAGCGTTGTGATCGTGATGGGGATGGTGACGAAGGTGAACAGCGTGCTGGGCCAGGTTACGGTCTTGATGCCGTGGCGCACGGCATAGGCGCATACCACCGCGCACATGATGGCGAGCACCACCACGGGCATTTCGCCCATGATGGCCATTTTCGACGTTTCGGACATGTCCATCAGATTCAAGGACGCCAGCGTCAAAAAGTGCCAGAAGTACGCCGCGCCAAGGATTTTGCCCACCACGGGGCCGTACATTTCCTTGAGCATCTCGATCAGGTTCTTGCCAGGGAAGGTGAGCATCAGTTCCCGGTAGATCCAGATCAAACCCAGGCAAAGGGCGATGCCGATGAGCACCACGATCCAGGAATCCTGATAGGTGATGGCCAGCAGGAAGGACGTCAGCAGCGACGATGCCTGAATGAAACAGCAGATGGTCAACATCAGCCGTGTGCCGGAAATCTGCCCCTTGTCAATCTTCATGGCTCTGCTCCTCAATCTTCAGCGACTCGATCACCTTTCCGTTGTTGGGGAGGGTGGCTTTCACGTCCACCTCCAGGCGGATGCTGGCGAAGTGTTCGCCCCACTGCTGTTCAATCTGGTGCCAGTATTGGGGATACTTTCGGTGCACCATCGTGCCGATTTCGTAAATATCCGCCTGCATCTGCTGCGCTTTTTGGAAGGTTTTCTCAATTCCCTGCCGGATTTCGTTCTGGGCGAGTTCAATCAGGTGGTTGGTCAGCTCCAGGGGCTTCATGTCCGAAAAACCGTAAATCTCGTTGCCGGTCAGCACGGCGTTGACGGAAAGCTTCAGCGAGAACCCGCCGTCCGGCAGCTTTTTCAGCGTCTTTTTCGTGCCCAGCTGGTTGATGATGAGGGACGCCTTGCCTGCGTCGTCCTTGACGGTCAAACCGCTGTTGGTGATATTCCCCATGAACCAGATGTAGCCCAGAACCTCCTCATTGGACAGGCTGCCGGTCATTTTGCCGCTTTGAAACACCGCCATGCCGGTAATTTCGAAGGTCTCCTCGCCGTCGTCCTCCACGACTTTCACCATGGGCACCACGGCGGCGGAACTTTTCTGCATCAGTCTGGAGGCAAAGTCCAGCAGGCGGGTTCGGTAATGCAGAGAAATGCCAACCCGAGACTCCAGCACTTTGCCCAGAAACAGGCCGGAAATCTTCTTCTGGGGCATTTCCACGCCCAAAGCTTCGCCGGCTTCCCCGTCCACCACCAGAACCGCAACCTCCAGCCGGGACTCCTGATCGCGCATGAACAGGTCGATGATGTCCGTCACGCCCTTTTCGGCAAGGGAGGAGCCGATGAGTATCACCTGATTGTGCTGAAGGAAAATCTGCCGGCTGCCGTTGCGGTTGAACTCCGCGATGGCCTCCGTCACCGTTCCCTGTTCGGATTCAAGAAGGATGGTGGAACTGTCCGCGGAACTGGAGCCGGAATCGCCGGAGCTGCTGGCTTCCACCTTTGCCACCTGAAAGGTGATGTTCATCTTGTCCGGTTCTGTGGACGAGTCCAGCCCCACGCCGGTGACGATGAACAGATCGTCGATCTCCTTGTCGCCCCAGCAGCCGCAAAGCAGAAGCAAAAGGGACAGAAGCCCGATGAGCGCCGGAAACCTTCTTTTGAAAACGCCTTTTCTCATGATTCCTCACCAAACTCGTCATCCTGCATCGAGAAGGGCCGCAACGGGGGAATGAAGAACTTGCGGCGGGTGGTATCGCCCTTGGAGATGTACTTCGGGCGCATCACCATGGACCAAAGCGGCATGCGGACGATGGAGTCCTGCAAGTTCCGCGTGATGGCGAAGCCGTCAAAATACGGCACGCCGAAGGAGGTCAGCGTGGAAAGGTGGATGAGTATCGCTAAAAAGCCCAGCGAAAGTCCGTAAAACCCCGCCACCGCCGAAAGGCCCATCATCATGATGCGAAGGAGCGACCCCGCGTCGTTCTGGGTGGGAACCAGGAAGCCCGCCACGGCGGTGATGGCGATGGCGATGACGATGGGCGCGCTGACGATGCCAGCCGAGACCGCCGCGTCCCCCATGATGAGCGCGCCGACGATGCTGATGGCCTGTCCCACCGGGTGTGGCAGGCGGATGCCGCCTTCGCGTAAAAGTTCGTAGGCGAACACCATCAAAAGCGCCTCGATGAACACCGGAAAGGGCGTGCCTTCCCTGGCGTTGGCGATGGTGAGAAGCAGCGTGGTGGGAATCAGCTCCTGATGGTAGCTGGTGAGGGCAATGTAAATGCCCGGCGCGAACACCGAGAGCAGAAAGGCGATGTAGCGCAGCGCGCGGATAAAGTTCGCGTAAATCGTGCGGGTGTAATAGTCCTCCGCTGTTTGAAAGCTCTCCACAAACAGCATCGGCGCGGTCAGCACGAAAGGTGTGCCGTCCACGATGATGGCGACGCGCCCTTCCAAAATGCGGGACGCCACCACGTCCGGCTTTTCGCTGTATCCGACGGTGGGGAAGGGGGAAAAGGGCGCGTCTTCAATGTATTCC
>JBMNTW010000230.1:0-2927 GCA_050945935.1 Christensenellales bacterium | reverse complement strand
CCAAGGCAAAGAAAAAGGAAGCTCCGGCAAAAACCCTTTCCGGCAGGGAAGGGCTCATTGAAATCTTACCGAAACTTCTCGCTGCGAAGGAAGTCTCCGTCGTGCTGGCGGACGAACTGACCATCGCCACAGACGCAGGCGAGCAGTTCGCGCTGCCCGTTTCTGAACAGCAGACGCTGCTTTCTGACGCGGATTCCCCCATGGAGCTGCTTGCCGCCCTGGGGCCTGTTTTTTCCGCAGAAAAACCAAAAAAAATACTCTACGACGCCAAGCAGTGGATGCATATGCTTTCCGAAGCGGGCGTCACCTTGCGCGGACTCGCCTTCGACCCGATGATTGCCGCGTACCTTCTGCATCCGTCCCGTTCGAATTACTCTTTATCGGAACTTTGCGAGGACTTCGGTCCCGTCTGCGCCGCCACATTGTTCGCAGTGCGGGAAGACATGGAAGCCCGGCTGACCGAACAGGGCATGAAGGAGCTGCACGAAAATATCGAGCTTCCCCTGATTTTTGTGCTGTTTGATATGGAGCGCGAAGGCTTCGCTCTGGACCCCACGGTGCTCAAAGAGATGGGCATCCGCTTCATCGGCGAGATTGAAGCGCTGTCCAAGGAAATTTACGCCCTCGCCGGCGAGGAGTTCAACATCCTCTCCCCCAAACAGCTGGGCGTGATTCTGTTCGAAAAACTGGGTCTGCCCTATTCCAAAAAGACCAAAACGGGCTACTCGACGGACGCGGACACGCTGGAGTACCTTTCCACGCTGCACCCCGTTGCCGAACGCGTTCTGGAGTACCGCAAGCTCACCAAGCTGAAATCCACATATATTGACGGTCTGCTTGCCGCCCTGGGCGCTGACGGCAGGGTGCACACCCGCTTCAACCAGACCGTTGCCGCCACGGGGCGCATCTCCAGCGCGGAGCCGAATCTGCAGAATATTCCGGTGCGCACAGCACTGGGCAGAGAGATTCGCAAGGCCTTCGTCGCCTCCCCGGGCAATCTCCTCGTCGGCGGGGACTATTCGCAGATCGAGCTTCGGGTACTCGCCCACATGGCGGGGGACGAAATCATGGCGGAAGCCTTCCGCCTGGGGCAGGACATTCACACCCGCACCGCGGCAACGGTGTTCGGCGTGCCTTTGGATCAGGTGACGGGCGAACAGCGCTCCGCCGCCAAAGCCGTGAACTTCGGCATCGTCTACGGCATTTCGGATTTCGGTCTCGCCCAGAACCTGGGGATTTCCCGCAAGCAGGCGGGGGAATACATCAGGGCGTATCTGGATAAGTACTCCAAAATCCGGGACTTCATGCAATCAACGGTGGAGGAAGCCAGAAAAACCGGCTACGCCCAGACGCTTTTCGGCAGAAGGAGAGACATTCCCGAGCTGAAAAGCACCAACTTCAACACCCGTTCCTTCGGCGAACGGGCGGCGATGAACGCGCCCATTCAGGGCACCGCGGCGGACATTATCAAGCTCGCCATGGTGGCGATGGACAAAGCACTCAAAGAAGGCGGCTATGCCGCAAGACTCGTCCTTCAGATTCACGACGAACTCATCGTCGACTGCCCGAAAAGCGAAGTCAAGGACGTGGAGCGCCTGCTCAAGGAAGTTATGGAAGGCGTGGCCACTTTGTCCGTGCCGCTGGTGGCGGATGTTCGCTCGGGCAGAAGCTGGTACGACACAAAATGAGAATCATCGGCCTGACGGGAAACATCGCTTCCGGAAAGTCTACCGTCTCGGAAGAGTTGAAAAAACTCGGCGCCGCGATTATCGACGCAGACGTCATCGCGCGGCAGGCGGTTTTGCCCGGTTCCAAAGGGGAACGGGCGGTAAAAGAAGCCTTCGGCGACGAATATTTCGACGAAAACGGCCTCAACCGGCGAAAGCTCGGAAAACTGGTGTTTGAGGACGAAAAGGCGCTGCAGAAGCTGAACGCCATTCTGCACCCCATCATCATCGAAATGATACAAGATAGCCTAGCTGAACTGGAACGAGAATCGCCGGAAAAAACCGCGGTGATCGACGCGGCTTTGCTCATCGAGGCGGGCTTGCACCGACTTTGCACCGAAATCTGGCTGGTGACAGCGCCGGACGATGTGCGGGAGAACCGCGTCATGGAGCGGGACGGACTGACGAGGGAAGAAGCCCGCGCAAGAATCGGCGCCCAGACCCCCCAGGCGGAAAAAATACCCCTGGCGGACAGGGTGCTCGTCAACGACGCCGGAAGAAGCGAACTGACAGCAAAAGCAAGGGAGTTCTTCCTTGCGGGCGAAAGGAAAGCGCATCATGCCTGAAGACAACAGCCGCAAAACCGCAAAAAGAAAGAGAAAAAACAGCCGTCTGATCGCCCTGGTGGCGGCGGCTTTTCTGCTGGCGCTGGCGGCGTTTCTGTCCCTCATTCTATCCGGCGAGGTGGATAAGCTCACCTACAAGCTCACCAACGTCGCCGCCATCGCCCGCTACAGCGAGGAGTACGATGTAGATCCCTATCTCGTCGCCGCCATCATCTATGTGGAAAGCGGCCACAGGGAAACCGCCGTTTCCCCCAAGGGCGCTTTGGGGCTCATGCAGATCATGCCTGCCACGGCGGAATGGATCGCCCAGAAACTCGGCGAACCCTACGACTTGAACAACGTGACGGAACCGTACACCAACATCCGCTACGGTTGCTGGTACTTAAACTTCCTGTTTGAGCGCTTCACGCCGGTGGATACGGTGCTTGCCGCCTATAACGCCGGGCACAACGCCGTTCGCGGGTGGCTGAACGACCCCTCGTACTCGGACGACGGCGTGACGCTGAAACGCATCCCCTATCCCGAAACCGAGCATTACGTTGAGAAGGTGGACCGCGCCTATGAAAAATACAAAAAGCTTTATCCGAAGGCTTTTGATTAAGCGTCCGGCGCAAGTTTCCCTGCCCTTCCGGTT
>JBMNTW010000229.1:0-2930 GCA_050945935.1 Christensenellales bacterium | reverse complement strand
GGGCCTGATGCGAAATTCCATTCCTGCCTCCCCGCACTACTCCGCCGGCGTCTCCTCCGGCTGTTTTTCCTTGTTCCTCCAGTACCTGCTGCCGTCACGCAGGCGGCACAGCCAGCCGCCCTCCACCATTTCCCGGCGCAGGATAAAGTAGTCGCCAAAGGTATGCCAGCCGGACAGAATGCCGTTCACGTCTGTTTCGGTGTAGTCCTTGTCGTACTCGAACTTATCCGCCAGATACGCATAGGCGAGGCTGCGGACGGTTCGTTTTGAGGGGAGCTGCTTCAGCTTACCCTCGTCGTCCAGAAACCTGGCAAGTTTTTCGTCCATATCCGTTCTCCTTGGCTTTTCTTTGCATTATACCATCTGCAAATGCTTCTCTCAATCAACCAACGGGCGACCCTTTTCCCGGTGCGAACGAAGTGGTATCATCCAAAACAGGGGGTGATGCTTTGCGGCTCGAACACGGCCTTGCACCGGTTTTTGACAATCGTTCCCGCGTTCTGGTGCTGGGGAGCTTCCCTTCGGTATTGTCCCGAAAGAACGGGTTTTACTACGGGCATCCCCAAAACCGTTTCTGGCAGGTCCTTGCCGCCGTTTTGGGGGCGGATGTCCCTTCCACCGTTGAAGAGAAAAAGGCGCTGCTATTGAACAGCCGCATCGCCCTGTGGGACGTGATTCAAAGCTGCGAGATAACCGGTTCGAAGGACGCTTCCATCAAAGACGTCATACCGAACGACGTTCCCGCCCTGCTTTCGGCCTGCCCCGTTGAGCGCATCTACGCCAACGGCGCCACCGCCTTCACTCTTTATCAAAAGCACCTTCTGCCGGTAACGAAGCGGGAAATCGTGCGCCTGCCCTCCACCAGCCCGGCAAACGCCGCCTGGACTTTAGACCGGCTCATCGAGGCGTGGAAGGCAATCCTGCCTGACTCAGAAACCCAAAAGTAAACCCGCCTGCGAGTCTCGCCCGGCGGGTTTTCTTCTGTTGCTAATCGTTGGGGAAGAGTTCCTTCATGCGCGCGTCGGACACGTTGAATGTCCGCTTAAACTCCTTCAGGTAGTTCGCCCTTCTATCGATGATGCACTGGCGGAAGGCCTTGATTTCGCTCTTCCAGCCGGAAACCGAAGCGGGCCTTTTCCACCTGCTCACATGGCGCGCCATTTCCGGCTCCATCAACGCCACCATATCGTCCAGAATGCTTACCAGGCGGTCGGTGGTCAGCACGGTGTTCATCACCTCCGCAAAGCGGTTGACGAACTTCTCACGCCAGGCGGCGTTCTTGTAGAACCCGTAGTAAAGCCCCATATCCACAAAGTTGCGGTTGCCCTGCTCGTCCGGCACGCCCACATAAACCACTTCCTGCCGGAAAAACAGCCCGAACACGTTTTTGGACGAACTGTTCCCCGAAAGGGCAAAGTCCAAATCGTAAAACACCGGCCGCCATTTCATCGAACCGTCGGTGCTGCCCATGTACTTCTGGTTGTAGGCGTCGTTGTTGGAAAAGAAGCACTGGGCAATCAGGTAGTCGATGAACATATCCTCGTCCGCCTTTGCCGCGTACTGGGCATAGACGGAAGCGTCGGAAGTATCCTTCGCGGCGAGGGCGAACAGGTTCTTGATGCCCTTGTTGTCGCCCACGCCGTTATACACATAGGTGTTGGAGCGCACGCCCTGCACCACGCCGGGGTCCACGCCGTATTTTCCGGCGTAGTAGTCCTCGTTCTGGTTTTCCTTGAACTCGTACAGCCCCCAGTACTTGCCGTTGATGTACACCGTCACGAAGGTGGACTGGGCATTGTCGATGTTCATGCCGTTCACCGCCATGGAGGCGTAGGCGTCCCGCAGCATGGTGGCGGCCTGGTCCTGCCCGCAGTTGCGAAGCACCAGAGAACTGAACTCCTTCACGCCATACCCCTCAAAGAAGGGATAGGTGACGGAACTCTGCCCGTACCCGCCCCGAAGGTGCAAACTGAAGGTGCGCTGGGGGTAGAGTCTGGTGCTGTTTCCGCCGATGCGCATGCCCGCGGGAAAGCGCACGCCAAGCACGCCGTCCTTGGTGTAATACTCGGCATACCCTTCCCGTTCCCGCAAATCCCGCCGGTTTTCGCTGGCGCTGATGTAGGAAAGGTCGCCATCGCCGATGGACAGGCAGATGACGGGCGTTGCGTGGGTGTCAAACAGATAGGTGGCGACCATCTGGTCGCTCATCAGCGTCCCCTCCGCTTTGGCGACGGCCTTGACGCAGGTGTTTTTCTCGATTTTGATGGGGCTTGAGTACACCTTGGAGTTGACGGTAGGCTTGGAACCATCGGTGGTGTAGTAGATTGTCGCCCCGTCGGTGGCGCAAGAGATGGCCAGTTCAAAGGCTTCGGAAACGTATCCGCCCTGACGGGAAAACACCGGCTCCGCGGTGTATCCGGAAATGGCGGAATCGCCGTTGGGCGCGCCGGGGGTGGCGTTGGCAAAAAAGGCGCGTTGGCCCAAAGTGGTAAGGCCCGAACTGTACCCCGGGCGGATCAGACCGCTTGCATACCGGTCCACCAGCCTTCCCGAAGCGTCAAACAGATAAAGGTTCTCTCCCGAGGCGGAAACGGAAATGTCCTTCACCACGAGATACCCGCCCGCCTTCAGCATGCCGGAGAGGGCGACGCCCTTTTCTATGTCCGATGACGCGGAAAGCCGCCAACCCGTCAGGTCCACGGCTTCTTCGCTTCCGTTATACAGCTCCACCCAGTCCCTGTGGGAACTGTTCAGGGGCTTGGCGGCGGCAACCTCGTTGATGAGCACGGCGGGGGCGGCCGCTTCCATCGCGGCGGCGAGTTCGGGGAAGTTCGCCGTGGTGTTGGCAGCACCCGGGGTGGGCTGGGCAAAGTACGCCCACTGCTCCTCTGCGTTCACGCCGAAGGAGACGTTCTTGCCGCTTTCGGGAT
>JBMNTW010000228.1:0-2970 GCA_050945935.1 Christensenellales bacterium | reverse complement strand
GGAGCCTTCGCGAAACATACCGCCCTGCGCTGGGGATGCTAAAGGGGGGGAAACCGCCGGTTCAATCGAACTTTTGCGTTCGGACGGAAAGCGGCAGGGCGCGCACCACCCCTGTGCGCCTTGGCGAAATGCGAAAAAATGCGGCTATTTTTCGCTGTTGGCGATCCTTTTGATCAGCGCGGCGCCTTCCGGCGAACGCAAAGTTTCCAAAACGATCTGGCGAAGCAGGTCCCTGACCTGATCGGTGGCTAAGAGACTGTCCAAAAGCGCGCCCTCGGGCTTGGGTTCTTTTGTTGGTTTTTTGCTCTTTTGCTGTACTTTGGGTTCATCCGGCTCCGGCTCGGCGGGGAGCTCCTCCATCCAGTTGCTCATGCGGGTGGGGTCGGACGATTCGCCCCGAAGATACATCAAAGAAACGCCAAAAAACCCCGCCAGCTGCTCCTGCTGGGCTTTTGAGGGGGTCTGGCGGCCTGTTTCAAACTTTTCAACGGCGCCTTTGGGCATGCCCAAAGCAGTCGCCACCGCCGCGGCGGAAAGCCCTTTGGCGGTTCGAAGCTCGTTGATTCTTTGGCCTAAGGTGACCATGGTGATTCCTCCTGTGTGTTTTCTCCATTATAAACTGAAAAAGGTTCCCACGAAACGGCTTTTTACTCCAAATGTCGGATACTGCGCCCGTTTTCCTTTTGCCATTTTGCTGCAGAATTGATACAATGACCTGGAATTAAATGATTGGAGGAGAAACTCGAAAATGCCAAAAAACTGGCATGCAATGCCGAAAAGTGACGTGGAGCGCGAGCTGAACGTCACAGCCAACGGCCTTTCCGCCGAAGAGGCGCGAAAAAGGCTGGAGGAACACGGGCCTAACGAGCTGACCCATGAGGGGAAACGCTCTGTTTGGGCCATGTTTTTCTCTCAGTTTAAGGACTTCATGGTGGGCATCCTCATCGTCGCCGCCGTCGTATCCGGTCTGCTGGGCGAAGTGGTGGACGCCGTCATCATCCTGGTGCTGGTTATTCTGAACGCTGTCTTAGGCACCGTGCAGGAGGTGAAGGCGGAAAAATCGCTGGAGGCGCTGCAAAAGCTATCTGCGCCCAACGCCAAGGTCATCCGCGACGGCAGGCAGGTCATCGTTCCCGCCAGGGAGCTGGTGGCAGGCGACCTCGTGGTGCTGGATACCGGCGACTATGTGCCTGCGGATTTGCGCCTGGTGGAGTACGCCTCGCTGAAAATTCAGGAATCGGCGCTCACTGGCGAATCGGTGCCCGTGGAAAAGGGCGAAGCGGAGCTTTCTGAAAACTGCGCTTTGGGTGACAGGATCAACATGGCGTATTCGTCCAGCCTGGTGACTTACGGCCGAGGCAGGGGCATCGTGGTGGAAACGGGCATGAACACCGAAGTGGGCAAGATCGCCGCCATGATCCAGTCCGCCCCTGCCACCGAAACCCCCATGCAGCGCAGGCTGAACGTGCTGGGAAAAACTTTGGGCATCGTGGCTTTGTCCGTCTGCGGCGTGATGTTCGTGGTGGGTCTTTTGTACGGCAAGGACCTTCTCGATATGTTCATGACCGCCGTTTCCCTGGCCGTCGCCGCCATTCCCGAAGGGCTTCCCGCCATTTCCACCATCGTGCTCGCCATGGGCGTGCAGCGCATGGTCAGGCGCAACGCCATCGTGCGCACGCTGCCTTCCGTTGAGACGCTGGGCAGCGCCACCGTCATCTGCTCGGATAAAACCGGTACTCTGACCCAGAACCGCATGGTTGTCATGGAATACGCCATGCCGGGCATGGAAACTTCCATGGTGGAGCGCGAACTCCAAAACGAAGAGCTTTTGAACGCCTGCATCCTCTGCACCGACGTGCGCCGCACCGACGCCGGCCTCATCGGCGACCCGACGGAAGTGGCGCTGGTGGAGCTTTCCGAGCGCCACGGCCTGAAGATGGAGGATTTGCACCAAAAAGCCCCCCGGGTGGACGAGCTGCCCTTCGATTCCGACCGCAAGCTGATGACCACCGTCAACGACCACGGCGACGGTTCCCTCACCGTCCACACCAAGGGCGGTCTGGACGAGGTGCTGAACATCTGCACCGCCATCCGCACGTCCACGGGCGAACGCCCCATCACGGAAGAGGATAAAGAAGAACTCAGAAAGCTCAACACCGGCATGGCTGTGCGCGCCCTGCGCGTGCTGGCCTTTGCCACCAAGCGCGTGAACGAAGTTCCCAAAAACAAGAGCGAACTGGAAAGCGGATTGACCTTCGTCGCCATGGTGGGCATGATTGACCCGCCGCGGCCTGAGGCGAAGGAAGCCGTCGCCAAGTGCCATCTGGCGGGCATCACCCCCGTGATGATCACCGGCGACCATGCCCTCACCGCCACGGCGATTGCCAAGGAGCTGGACATTTTGCACGAAGGCGGCCGGGTGGTCACCGGCGTGGAGCTGGAAGCCATGAGCGACGAGCAGCTCTATGACGAGGTGGAGCACATCTCGGTGTACGCCCGCGTGTCCCCCGAGCACAAGATGCGCATCGTGGACGCATGGCAGAAGCACGACAACATCGTCGCCATGACGGGAGACGGCGTGAACGACGCCCCCGCGCTGAAGATGGCGGACATCGGCTGCTCCATGGGCATCGTGGGCACTGACGTTGCGAAAGACGCATCCGACGTTATCCTCACGGACGACAACTTCGCCACCGTGGTTTCCGCCGTGGAGGAGGGCCGCAGGATCTTCGACAACATCCTCAAGTCCATCGCCTATTTGCTGAGCTGCAACGTGGGCGAAATCCTCTGCCTGTTCATTGCCACTTTGCTGAACTGGGATGAGCCGCTGCTGCCCATCCATCTGCTGTTCGTCAACCTTGTTACCGACGGTCTGCCCGCCATGGCGCTGGGCGTTGACCCCGCCTCGCCGGACATTATGTCCCGCCCGGCGCGCAAGAACAAGGGCATCTTCACCGGCGGCATGGTCTG
>JBMNTW010000227.1:0-2991 GCA_050945935.1 Christensenellales bacterium | reverse complement strand
GAGTCCTTCAACCCGCTGCTCGTCAACACCAAGGAAGTGAAGAACCTGCTTTCTCTGGTGTATGAACCCCTTCTGACCTACGACAGTTCGGACAGGCTGTCCGCCTGCCTGGCGGAAACCTGGAACACCTATGACGGGGGCGTGACCTGGGTGGTCACGCTGCGAAAGGGCGTAACCTGGCACGGCGAGAGCGATTTCTTCACTGCCAGGGACGTTCTGTATACCTATGAGCTTTTGAAAAGCGAGGACTACGCCCAGTCTCCCTACCGAAAGCAGGTGGAAAAAATCGCTTCCATCGAAGCGACGGACGAGTACGGCCTGGTGGTCACCGGCGTGAACCCCGGCATGTCTGCCCTGTACGCGCTGACCTTTCCCGTGGTGTCCAGAGACCACTTCGCCAAAAACAAGGGCACCGGCCCGTATGTGCTCACCGCCGCGAACCCCGCTTCGGGGGTGCTTCTGACCGTCAGTCAGAAATGGTGGAAAAAACCGCCGTACATTCAGAACGTTCTTGCAAAAACCATGGAGGAAGGCACCACGGCGCTGTCGCTCCTTCAGATTCGGGAAATCAACTTCGCCCCTTCCACCTCCGTCACCGCCACGTCGTACCGCGAGGAGAACGTGGTCAACATTTACGAGGCGTACAGCCAGCACGCAGAACTATTGTACATCAACCACAACGCATGGCGGCTGCAGGACGTGCGCGTGCGTCAGGCCATCGCCTACGCGCTGGACCGCCGCGAAATCATCTCCCGCTGTTATTACAATCACGCCGTCGCGGTGGACGTGCCTGTCCCGCCGGACTCCTGGCTGTATGATTCCGCGAGCAAGGTGTACGACACCAATGTCACCAAGGCGAAGGAACTGCTGGAAACCGCGGGCTGGATGGATTATGACGGAGACGGCATCCGGGAACTCAGGGAAGAGGGGGGCATTTCCAGGCTCAAGCTCACCCTGCTGGTGAACGACACGGCGGACAATCTGATCCGAAAGGACGTTGCCGCGCTCATCAAGAGCCAGCTCGCCCAGATCGGCATCCAGATCGATATCGTCACCTCCCCCTGGAACGAGGGCGCCAACGACTACGTCACCGCTCTGACTGCGGGCGGATTCGACCTTGCCCTTGCCGGCATCAATTTGGACCGTTCGCCGGACTTGAGCGCCCTGCTGTCGGCTAGCGGCGAACGCAACTACGGGCGGTACAGCTCCGAAAGGATGGACAGGCTGGTCAGCAAGGTCAACGCTTCGGCTTCCGAAAAGGAGCTGAAGGAAAACATGACCGAGCTTTCCGAAGCCTTCACCGCGGAACTGCCCTTCGTGATGCTTTATTTCAGAACGTACTCCATCGCCTATTCCGCGGAACTCACGATTTCGACGGACATTCGCGATACCGACCTTTACCGCTCGGTGGACAAATGGCATCTTTCCAAGGCGGGAAGAAGCATGTACAATGCCGAGGGCGTGCCCCTGTTCGGCGTTGCCAATCTGCCCGCCCCCAGCCCCACTGCCACGCCGGAACAGGAATAACCGCAATCATCGGAGGAAGTATTTTGCTCGAAACCTTAATCGTCATTGCTTTTACGGTCATCGACCAGCTTGTGAAAATCTGGGCGGCGGGGCCGCTTTATAACCTTCATGGCGGCGATCTGCCGCTCATCGAGGGCGTTTTCCACTTCACCTATGCCGAAAACCGGGGCGCGGCCTTCGGAATGCTGCAAAACGCCCGGGCGTTCTTCATCGTTCTCACCATTGTCGTCCTTTTGGTACTTACCGTTTATATGGTCAAAAAGCGCCGTTTTCTGGGGCGGTGGCTTCGCGTTGCGCTTGCGCTGATTTACGCGGGCGCGCTGGGCAACCTGATTGACAGGGCAATCTTAGGCTATGTGCGGGACATGTTCGACTTCCGCCTGATCAACTTCTACGTTTTCAACGTGGCGGACGCCTGCCTCACCGTCGGCGCCTCGCTGCTCATCCTGTGTTACGTCGTGGACGAGTTCAGGCAGAAAAAAAGGGCAAAGGAAGAAGCGCTTCTTGAAAACGGCGGAGCTGAAGCCCACTCCGAAAAGGACGAAGCGCAGATAAAAACGCCCGAAGACGGTGCCATGCCGGAAGAAACAGCCGCTCAACCTTCAAAAAGCGAAACCGATATCATCAATAACGAGGAAAACGCACTGGAGATGGAGGGGCATCATGCTGATTGACCTGGTGCTCACGCTCGTCCTGCTCGCTGTGGACCAGCTCACGAAATACTGGGCGGTGAACGTCCTTGCCGCGATGCCTTACGGCACAATGCCCGTGCTCAACGGCGTGTTGCACTTCGTATACGCCGAAAACACTGGGGAAAACGTGTCCTTTGTGCGCGGCAGGAGCGCCGTCATGCTTGTCGTGCGCCTTTTTCAGGTGGCGCTGGCGGTGTATCTGCTTGTGCGGCACCGGAAGAAGCTGGCGCCGATCACCCGCGTTGCACTGTGCTTCTTTTTGGCGGGGCTGATCGGCAACCAGATCAACTACATGCTCGTTGACTTCGTGCCGGACATGATCTATCTGCCCTTCCTGGGCGGCGTGATCTTCAACGTGGCGGACATATGGGCGCTTATCGCGATGGTGGTGCTGTTTGTGCGCCTGGCATTTTTTGAAGGACGGTATTTTGTGGACTGGCTGACTGGCAAGCTGTCCAAAACTAAAAAGCAGCCGGAAAAACCCGAAGCCGCAGCCGATGAAGAACCGCATCAGAACGAAGAAACCACCGCAGGGGAAAACCATGTGCCGCGAGCATGACGAGGAAATTCTGACCGTTCAGGAAGGCGGCGAACGGCTGGACGTGTTTGTCGCCGGCAACGCCGAGGGTATCACCCGCTCCTTCGTGCAGAACCTGATCAAAAAAGGCGGCGTCACGGTGGACGGTACGGCGCAAAAGGCAAACTACCGGCTCAAAGCGGGGCAGGTGGTGCGCTTCTGCCTGCCCGAACCGGAAATCACCGAGCTGATTCC
>JBMNTW010000226.1:0-3043 GCA_050945935.1 Christensenellales bacterium | reverse complement strand
ACGCCGTGATTTCCATCGGCGGCGGCAGCTGCATCGACGCGGGCAAGGCCGTGGCGGCGCTCATCACCAACGGCGCGCCGGCTCTGGACTATATGGAAGTCGTGGGCAAGGGCAAAAAAGTCACCAAGGAACCTGTTCCCTTCGTCGCCATCCCCACCACCGCCGGCACGGGCAGCGAAGTGACGAAGAACGCCGTTCTCGGCTCCCACGTTTTGAACTTCAAACGCTCCATGCGCGCCGACTCGATGCTCGCCAACCTCACCATTGTGGACCCGCTGCTCACCGTGGGCTGCCCGAAGCGCGTCACCGCCAATTCCGGCATCGACGCCGCCACCCACCTCATCGAGGCGTTCACCACCTGGCGCGCCACCCCCATCAGCGACGGACTGTGCATCAGCGGCATCGAGCTCGTGGGCAAGTATTTACGCCGTGCCTTTGACGACGGGAACGACATTGAAGCCCGCGAAGGCATGAGCGCAGCCGCACTGCTTGGCGGCATGGCGTTTGCCAACTCCGGCCTGGGCGCTGCGCACGGCATCGGCATGGCGGTGGGCATTGCCCACAACGTGCCCCACGGCGAGGCCTGCGGCATCATGTTGCCCCACATCATGAAGCTGAACGCGCCCCATGCCCTCTCCCGTATGGCGCGCGTGGGCGAGCTGCTCACCGGCAGGCGCTATGCGACGGAACAGGAAGCTGCGGACGCCGCGGTGGACTTCATCTTCGAGCTTTGCGCCCACATGGGCATCAAGCCGGACTTCAAGCACCTGAACATCCCCAAAGAGGAAATCCCCGCCCTGGCCAAGGCGAGCTTCGGGACCAGCATGTCCAGCAATCCCGTGCAGCTCACCCAGGAACAGTGGGAGGAATTCTTCGAAACCATCATGTAACCATTGCGCTTATGCGGGGGTTTACGCTCCTCCTCCGCTTAGTGATAGCATGTGACAGCACCCCCTCTGCCCGTTTCGCGCCGTCGAAACGGGCGCCTTTTTTGCCTTTGGCGAAAGGGCGGTTTCATCACACCGCGCTCCTGCTTCCCATATACTGATTGGGAAAGGTGGGATGACGGTGCGCACCATTCCGTACAACCGCGCCGCGGCGGTGGCATATGCCGAGCGCTGGGCGCTTTCGCGCAACCCGGCGTACTACGACTTTGAGAATCTGGGCGGCGACTGCACAAACTTCGCCTCCCAGTGCATTTACGCAGGCTGCGGCGTGATGAACTACACGCCCGTCACCGGCTGGTTCTACATCACCGCCAACAACCGCACCGCTTCCTGGACGGGGGTGGAGTTTCTGTACCGCTTTCTGGTGAACAACACTGGCGTGGGGCCTTTTGCCCGGGTCGTTCCCCGAACCCAGGTGCAGCCGGGGGACATTGTGCAGCTTGGCACCTTGGAAGGCAGGTTTTACCATTCGCCGGTGGTGGTGGGCGTGATCGGGAACGAGATCTACCTCGCCGCCCACACCTACGACGCCCTGTGGCGTCCCCTTTCCACCTATTCCTTCGACCGTTTACGCTGCCTTCACATCGAGGGCGCGCGCATCTGGTAGTTCGTGGTTCTCTCCCTTTGCCTCCGCCCCCGTTTCCTTCGGATATGCACCCATCCGGCTGGAAATACTGGGGACGGAGGTGTTTTCATATGATTTCACGAAAAACCATCATAACCTTCGGCATGGTGGCGATCCCCATCGCCATGTTTACCGCTACGCAGGACAACGACATCCACTTCAACCAGCTGCACAAGGACGACAACGGCCGTATCCGATACAAGAAAACCTGCGCTCACTGCGGCAAGGAGGTGAAGTCGGAGGACATCGTCAAGGGCTTTGAGTACGACGACGGCAAATACGTGGTCATCACGGACGAGGAAATCGAAAAAATTAAGACCGAAAAGGAAAAGTCCATCCAGATTCTGCACTTTGCCCAATTGAACCAGATTTCGCCCGTGTATTACGACAAGACCTATCAGGCTTCCCCCCAGCCGGGGGGCGAAAAGCCCTTTGAGCTGCTGCGTTCCGCCCTGCATTCTGAGCAGAAAATTGCCATCGGCAAGGCGGTGCTTGGCGCGAAGGACACGCTGATGGCCATCATCCCGCGGGAGGACGGCATGCTGATTTCCACCATGTTTTACGTGGACGATATCCGCGAGCTGCAAAAGCCCTATCCCAAGCCCGACGTTTCAGAGCAGGAGCTCGCCATGGCGAAGCTGCTCATCAACTCCATGGACACGCCCTTCGACCCCAAACAGTACAAGGACGAGTATCAGGAAAAGCTGCGCGCCCTCATTCAGACAAAGATCTCCGGTCAGGAGGTCATCGCCGCCCAGCCGGAAGAGCCCGGAAAGGTCATCGACCTTATGGAGGCCCTCAAGGCCAGCGTGGAAAAAGCCCAGAAGGAAAAGGCTCTGGCGTAAATGGCGACCCTTACCGAATACGGCGAAAAGCGAAACTTCGCAGTCACCCCCGAACCCGTCGGCAGGGAGGAATCCCCGGGGGAGGAGCTTCGCTTTGTCGTCCAGCACCATCTGGCGCGGGCGGACCACTTTGACTTTCGCCTGGAATGGCGGGGGGCGCTTTTGAGCTGGGCGGTGCCCAAAGGGCCTTCCTACAATCCGAAGGACAAGCGCCTTGCCGTACAGGTGGAGGACCACCCCCTGGAATACCGCCACTTTGAGGGAACCATCCCCAAAGGCGAATACGGCGGCGGCACGGTGATGCTGTGGGACGAGGGCGTGTGGGAACCTTTGGTCAACGTGGACGAGGGGCTTCTGAACGGCTCCTTGAAGTTCGTTCTGCACGGCAAAAGGCTTCGGGGCAAGTGGGCGCTGGTGCGCATGAAGAAGAAAGAAGGCGAGCAGAACGACAACTGGCTGCTTTTGAAGGAAAAGGACGAGCTTGTGCAAAGCGAAGACGGGATTGCTGATTACACCACCAGCATCCACACAGGAAGAACGATGGAGGAAATCGAACAGGGTTCCGCAGAAACCCTGCCGAATAACCCTTTCTCGCAGGTGGATGTGCAGCTTGCCAAGCTGGTCAA
>JBMNTW010000225.1:0-3047 GCA_050945935.1 Christensenellales bacterium | reverse complement strand
GCGTGTTATAATTCTTTTTGTCGCGCGGGAGTAGCTCATTTGGTAGAGCGCCGCCTTGCCAAGGCGGAGGTAGCGGGTTCGAGCCCCGTCTTCCGCTCCACGATTCGGGCGATTAGCTCAGTTGGTAGAGCACCTGACTCTTAATCAGGGTGTCCCGGGTTCGAGTCCCTGATCGCCCACCACAAAACACCAAACCACCCTGGTTTGGTGTTTTTGCATGTATGGGCTTTACATCGGTTTCACAAAAGATGCATTTCCCTCTTTTCAAACTGGTCCGTGTGTGCTATAATACTTTTCGTCGCGCGGGAGTAGCTCATTTGGTAGAGCGCCGCCTTGCCAAGGCGGAGGTAGCGGGTTCGAGCCCCGTCTTCCGCTCCATTTTACGGGCGATTAGCTCAGTTGGTAGAGCACCTGACTCTTAATCAGGGTGTCCCGGGTTCGAGCCCCTGATCGCCCACCATAAAACCCCAAACCACCCTTGGTTTGGGGTTTTTGCATTGTCCAAAACGGGTTTTCGATTCCTCTCCCCCTGCCCTTTAGCTGAAAGAAAACCACGCGCAATCAAATGCGCGTGGTCTCTTTTCCCTCTCTTTGGTTTATGCCTTCCCGTTCAGATAGTCGTTCAGAAGCTTGAGCACCTCATCCTCGTCCATGAAGTGGGCTTCGCAGGCTTCGCGCACAGTCTCCATGCGGGAGATGGGGCATCCGAAGCAGTGCATGCCGAACCCGCCCAGAACGGTGGCGATGCCTTCGTCCAGCTCAAGAAGCTCGCCGATCTTCATGTCCGCTGTGACCTTGTTCTCCTTCCTGCCGAAGAAGAGCTCGATGTCGTCCTCCACGGTGCCGATGCCGGCGATGTGGAAGTTTTCCACCAGCACCTTGGCGACGTTGGGCGAAAGGAACGCCGGCAGCGTGGGCCCGAGGTGGATGTTCTTCACGCCAAGGTAGAGAAGCGCCAGCAGCACGATGACGGCCTTCTGCTCATACCACGCGATGTTGTACGCGATGGGCAGTTCGTTGATGTCCGCAAGGCCGAACACTTCCTTCAGCTTCAGGGCGATGACCGCCAGGGAGTAGGAGTCGTTGCACTGGCCTGCGTCCAGCACGCGGGGGATGCCGTTGATGTCGCCCAGGTTCAGCTTGTTGTAGCGGTACTTGGCGCAGCCCGCGGTGAGGATGACCGCGTCCTTGGGCAGGGCTTTTGCGAAGTCGGTGTAGTAGTTCCTGGACTTCATCCTGCCGTCGCAGCCCGCCATGACGACGAACTTCTTAATGGCACCGGTCTTCACCGCGTCCACGATTTTGTCTGCCAGCTGCAGCACCTGATTGTGGGCGAATCCGCCGACGATGCTGCCCGTTTCGATTTCTTTGGGCGGCGCGCAGCGCTTGGCGTGTTCAATGATTTCCGAAAAGTCCTTCTCTTCCCCGATTTCGCCGGGAATGTGCTTGCAGCCGGGGTAACCCGCAGCGCCGGTGGTGTACATGCGGTCCTTGTAGCTGTCCTTCGGGGGCACGATGCAGTTGGTGGTCATCAGGATGGGGCCGTTGAAGCTTTCGAACTCCTCCTTCTGCTTCCACCAGGCATTGCCGTAGTTGCCCACGAAGTGGGCGTACTTCTTGAACGCCGGATAGTAGTTTGCGGGCAGCATCTCGGAGTGGGTGTACACGTCCACACCGGTGCCTTCGGTCTGCTTGAGCAGCATTTCCATGTCCCGAAGGTCGTGACCGGAAATCAGGATGCCCGGGCGGCTGCCCACACCGATGTTGACCACGGTCATTTTCGGGTTGCCGTAGGCTTCGGTGTTCGCTTTATCCAAAAGCGCCATGCCGTTCACGCCGTACTTGCCCGTTTCCAGCGTTAGCTCCACCAGTTCCTGCATGCTGGTGGAATCGTCCAGCGTTTTTGCCAAAGCGCGCTGGATGAAGGCGTCCACTTCCGCATCGTCCTGCAGCAGGGCGTTTGCGTGCTTGGAGTACGCAGAAAGTCCCTTCAAACCGTAGGTGATCAGCTCGCGCAGGCTGCGGATATCCTCATCCCTGGTGGCGAGCACGCCCACCGTCGCGGCCTTTGCCGCGAAGGCGTTGGCGTCGTAGGACTCCCAGAGCGCCGCTTCGGGCAGCTGGTCGAGGTTTTTTACTTTGCCCAGCAGTTCTTTTTTGATTTTCAACGTTTCCAGCACGCGGTTTTGAATCGCCGTATCGTCAAAGTTGGCGTTGGTGATGGTCATAAACAGGTTCTGGGTGATTATGTGGTTGATGTCCGGGCTGATTTCCTCTCCCTGGGCACGAAGCAGCGTGGTCACCGCAGAGATTCCCTTGGTCACGTAGATCAAAAGGTCCTGAATCGCAGACACTTCCGGGCTTTTTCCGCACACGCCGTACTGGGTGCATCCGGTGCAGCCCGCCGCTTCCTGGCACTGATAGCAAAACATCTTGTTTTCCATTTTCCGCTCCTTTTCGGTCGTTCTGATAGTCATAACTTTCTTTAAGCTCATCTTATCAGTTGAGAACGAAAAACCGCGTAACATTTGTTACGCGGTACGATTTTTTATAAAAGATCCTGCAATTCGTCCGGGTCGGCAATCCTTATTTTCCTGCCAGACAGGTGAATCAGCCCGTCGTCCTGCATTTTCATCAACTCTCTGGATAAGGAAGGCCGCGCCACGTTCAGATAGTCCGCCAGCTCCTCCCTGTTCATGTTGAGGGTTACGGTGCCGTCCGGCGACGCGTTTTGCGAAAGCACCCGGGCGATTTTTTGGCGCAGCGAGGAACCGGAAACGATCTGCAGCTTCTGGTTCAGGAAGTACGCCTTTTTTGACAGGATGGAAAGCATGTTGGAAATCAGCTTGGTGTGAAACGCGCAGTGCTGCGAGCAGTTTTGATACAGGAACCACTTGGGCATCTGCAAAACCTTCGCGTCACTCACGGCCTGGGCGTAATTGTCATACGCTTTGGTGTCCAGAAACAGAAAAACTTCCCCGAAAAGCTCCCCCGGCTCGGTGAAGGCGGCGAGTATCGTGCGCCGGCCGGATACCGAATCGCTGCAC
>JBMNTW010000224.1:0-3051 GCA_050945935.1 Christensenellales bacterium | reverse complement strand
GGCAACAGAATTTTCAGAAGAAATGCATGCCGTTACCCGTCTGAAAACGGCAGAATGAACCGCAGGAATCCGGTGCCGGCTTGTGAATCGCGGCGGCAATGAGGATGGGCGGCCGGCAGTGTAACGACTTGAGAAAGAAGAAAGAAAAAGGCCGCACGGCAGCGTGCGGTCTTTTTGGTTTTTGTGGAGCGGCGATGGCCGGGCGTTTGCGTATCCCCAAACCCCCCGAAGCGGCTGCTTCAGCCACCGCCGCAGCAACTGTTTTGGTTACCAGTCCTTCTTTTCGTTCTCGATGATGTTGCAGGCGGCGATATAGCCGAACGTGAACCCGATGCCCAGCGTGCCGCCGGCGCCGCCGTATGCCTTGCCGGGGCCGCCTGCTCCGGTGGCGTTGCCGCAGCCGTACAGGCGCTTGATGACCTTTCCGCTCACATGCTTGACCTGCGCCTTGCCGTTGATGCGCGGGCCGCCGCAGGTGCCCAGGGTGCAGGGGGCAACCTTGCCGGCAAAGAACGGGGGCTTTTCGATCTTGCCGAGGGTCCTGTAGACGTTGTCCTCGGTGGTGGCAACATTCCTCTGGAAGAAGATTCTGTCGAAGGGGCTGTCTCCGCGGTAGAAGTCATCGTCGTGACCCTTTTCCACGAAGCTGTTGAAGCGCTGGATTTCGTCCAGGAAGTTCGCCTTGTTGACGCCCATCTTGTCCGCGAGTTCTTCAAGGGTGTTTGCGCTGAGGAAGTAGGGGAAGATGCCGCGCTCGTCCACGTCACCCTCAAAGGCGCCGTTGGGGAAGCCGGCTTCCACCGCCTGCTGGTCGCACACGGTCCAGGCGGGAACGTTGGTGAGCACGTTCTTGCCCCAGGTGTTCACATGGCCGAACTGCCTGTTCTGGGTGGCGTAGTCCGCCGCCTCGTTCATGAACCTGCGGCCTTCCATGTTCACCATGATGCAGTGGGGGTTGTGATGCTCGAATACGATGTTGACCGGCAGGCCGTTTGCGAACTGTTCCTTGGCCTTTTCCTCGTAGCAGAGGATACCGAACTGATAGCTCATGTTCGTCAGTTCCGGTCCGAGGACCTGAACAGCCTTGAACGCGGTGCCGTCGTTGGTACTGGTGGAGCAGGGGTAGGCGTCCACCACGGCGGTGAAGTCACGCTGCAGCTCCCAGTTCCATTCAAAGCCGCCGGGGGCGAACAGGACAGCCTTCTTGGCCTTGAACGCAATTTCCTTGCCGTCCTGCTCGGCGATGATGCCCAGCACTTCCGGAACGCCTTCGGCGTCAAAGCGATAGACGAACTTCGTCATCTTCGTGGAGGGCATCAGCTTCGCGCCCAGCTGTTCCGCGATTTCAAGGTAGGCGAGCCTCCAGCTTGCGGCGTTGCGCTGGTTGTTGACATTGTCTCCGCCCGGGCGCCAGTCGACGGAGCGGCCTTCCACAATGCCTCCCTCCCAATGGGGGTGATAGTCACCCAGTTCGGGAGAAATGCAGTACTTTAATCCGTACTTCGACTGTTCCATCAGGGGATCCATGAACTCGAGCATGGGGCCGACGTTGTCTAAAAACGCGTCGATCAGTTCATCTTCGACGTTGGAGTATAAAGCGCCCTGCGAGATGTACTGCTTGGACTTTTCCTTGTTATCGCCGCGTTCCTGCGCCTTCGGGTTGTTGGGAAGCCACAAAACGGCGCCGGAGAAGCCCGCGGAACCGCCGCAGGTGGGATAAGCGTCGATGGCGATGACGTCCAGCCCGGCCTTCGCAAGCTTGGAAACACCGTACATCGAAGTACCCGTGCCGATGACCACGACATCCGCCTCATAATCCCATTTTGCGGGCTCGTTGAAGATCTTTCCGGCGGGGTTTGCGGCGGAGTTGCCCTGCGCGGTGGTGGAGCATGCGCCCAGAAGACCTGCGCCTGCCACGCCAACTGCGCCAACAGCGGCACCTTTCAGGAACTCTCTGCGGGAAATGGTTTTGCTCATACTCGTTCCCTCCTAAATTGTTCAGAAATGCACACCAAACTGGAAACAGCAACACGGAAGCGTTACATGTTCTAAACTCAGCATAGCAGCAGCTCATTTTTCTGTATATAATCGTATTCCTTGGGCATGTTAAAGTTTTATTTATCCCAATCTCATGGCTGTTAATTATTGAGCAAAGTTGTGCGGTGTGATATATTGAGTATAACGTTTACTGTTTTACGATTTTCTGATTGAGGAACAGGGTATGCAAATCAAGTATTTGGAATGCTTTATGCTGATTTCAGAATTAAAGAGCTTCACCAAAGCGGCGCAGATGCTTTTTCTGTCTCCTCCCGCCGTAACACAGCAGATCAACGCCCTGGAAGATCAGCTGGGATTCAAGCTGTTCAACCGCAGCAACAAGGGCGTTTCTTTGACGGAGGCGGGCAGGAACTTTTACGATGACGCAAAGCAGATCGTGGAGTTTTCCAACAAGGCGATTCAGAAAGGGCGCGCCATCGCGGAAAAAAACACCGACAGCATTGCCATCGGTGTCAGCGGGCCGGTGTGCACAAGCCTGCTTCCGGCGATATGCCATGATTTTTACGAGCGCCATCACGATGCGACGGTGAAGTTTGTGGACGATCCCACCAACTCCTTCGAACAGGTGCTCCAGGGGAAGAACGATGTGAACATCACCTTTGGCAACAAAGGCCTGCAAACGGACGGGATTCGCAACACGCTGCTCTGCATGGACGATCCGGTGTGCCTGATTTCCCTCGATCACCCCTATGCGGTACGCGCTTCGGTTCGCGTGGAGGATTTTTCCGACATGAACTTTGTGCTGACCGCGCCCGGCATTTCCGCATACCACGATACGCTCCACGCGGCGATTGCGTCCGACCATCCGCAGGTTAGAACCATGTATGTGGACCGGCATGACTGCGGACTGATGCAGATGGACGCCGAGAAGGCCGTTGCCCTGGTGCCCGGACTTTTCGGGCTGGAGAACGAGCATTTCGTGACCATCCCCTTTGAAGGGCTGCCGCAGATCAGCATCGACCTTTTTACGAAGGAAAATTGCGACTCAACGGT
>JBMNTW010000223.1:0-3097 GCA_050945935.1 Christensenellales bacterium | reverse complement strand
TAACCGCTACTTAACCACTTCCTGCAGCGTGCGTTCAAGAGCAGCCAGATCCTTCAATTTTAGAGAGCACCTTCTGTTCGTACTTGTCTATCTGGCCGTCGTCTCGCATGCAGGCGGATCGAACACCATGCCGAAAAATCGTAATGCTAGAAAGCATCGTATAGCACTGCTGTGAGAGATACGGGTTCCTCATGGCATGCTCCTCTTTTCGTCACTCGACTGAAATATATAATATTAAACAAATTATAATGCAATAAATCAAAATAATCAACCCTTTGAGAGCCGGGCGGTAAGCAATATGGCAAGTATACGCCCCTAGGCATTTCCTCACAGCTCGGCGTGTACCACCGCCAAACAGGACAGCGCAGTCCCTCCCCGCCCCCGCGGGAAGGAAAATCGCATCTTCTTCGGGAAAGTCAGTTGCATTTCGCTTTGCGAAAGACCTATTTCGTTAGCTACCTCCATCTGGGTGCGGCCGTCCAAAAAACGCATTTTAAGGATGCGCTGTTCCCGTTCGTTGAGCTTGTTCAGCCCTTCGGAAATGGCGATGCCCGAAAGCCATTTCTCCTCCGACTCGGTGCTGTCCTTCACCTGGTCCATCACGTAGATCGCATCGCTGCCGTCGTGAAAAATCGGCTCGAACAGCGAAACGGGGTCCTGAATAGCGTCCAGGGCGTAGGAAACATCGTCCTCCTCCATGCCGAGCTCCCGGGCGATTTCCGCCATGGTGGGCTCCCGCATGCTGGTGTTCATCAGATTGGTTCTCGCCTGCAAGGCACGATAGGCCGTGTCCCGCAGCGACCGGCTGACCCGGACGGCGTTGTTGTCCCGCAAGTATCTGCGGATTTCGCCCATGATCATCGGGACGGCATAGGTGGAGAAGCGCACGTTGTAATTCTCGGGGTCAAAATTGTCGACTGCCTTGAGTAATCCGATGCAGCCGACCTGAAAGATGTCGTCCAATTGTTCGCCGCGGTTCTGGAACCGCTGAATGACCGAAAGCACAAGCCTCAAATTGCCGAAAACAAACTCTTCCCGCGCCGCCTTGTCGCCCGCCTTGACGCGCTTCATCAGCGCATCCATCTGATCTTTTTTCAGTGTTGGAAGGGTGGAAGTATCCACGCCGCAGATCTCGACCTTGTTTGGCTGCATGTTGCACCTCCGGAAGTGTCAATGGGAATAGCGTTGCCACGCCCCAAGTGTTTTATGCTGAAAATCCTGCCACAAAAGGGGATAAACGGGCGCAAAAAATGAGCGTTTCGAAGGGTGAAAAACATGAATCCAAAGGGTGGAAAAAGGGCAAAAACGGCGCAGTTTCGGTAACGAAGGACCGCTTTTTGCGCCTTCGTTTTCCCTACATTGAGAAAAAGCCGCAGGCGACCTGATTTTATACTGTCGGCAGAGAAAGGAACGGCCGGCATTCGGAAAATCGCGCAGTTCGCAGTTTGCGCAACTTAACTCTTGCATTTTGCGCGTTAAAGTGGTATCTTGTTTCCAATACTGATTGAGAAGGAGCCACAGATGGCCTTCAAACGCGCAAACGAGTACCGCTATTTTAGCTTTACCTATTATTTTATGGGTAAGGCTATTTTGGGTTTGGCTGAAAGCGCGTGCTTGGTTGACTGATAGGACTTCGTGTATCACAACCGCGGCCGAACCGGCTGCGGTTTTTTATATTTTTCGGAGGGCAGCACACCATGATTGTCATTTTAAAGCGCAATCCAAACAGGGACCAGCTGGAAAATCTGATCAACTGGCTCCAGAGCAAGGGAATCCAGATCCACACCAGCGTGGGCATGACCCACACCATTTTAGGTCTGGTGGGGGATACGTCGACGCTGGACATCGACCTCATCGCCGCGCTGGACATCGTGGAGTCCGTCAAGCGCGTGCAGGAGCCGTACAAAAACGCCAACCGCAAGTTCCACCCGTTGGATACAGTCATCCATGTGGGGAATGCGCAGATCGGCGGCGGAACGCTGACGGTGATGGCAGGCCCCTGCTCCGTGGAAACAGAGGAACAGGTGGTCACCGTCGCCAAAGCGGTGAAGGAAAGCGGAGCCACCATGCTGCGCGGCGGCGCGTTCAAACCCAGGACTTCGCCCTATGCCTTCCAGGGCCTGGGGGCGGAGGGCATCAAGCTCCTTTCCCTCGCCAAGAAGGAAACGGGGCTGCCCATCGTCACCGAGATCATGGACCTTTCCCAGCTGGACCTTTTTGACGATGTGGACGTCATCCAGGTAGGCGCGCGGAACATGCAGAACTTCAATCTGCTTAAAGCCCTGGGCGCACAGAAGAAGCCCGTCATGATTAAAAGAGGGCTTTCCTCCACCTATGAAGAATGGCTGATGAGCGCGGAGTACGTCATGTCCGAAGGGAATCAGAACGTCATCCTCTGCGAGCGCGGCATCCGCACCTTCGAGACCTACACCAGAAACACGCTGGACGTTGCAGCCGTTCCCGTGCTGCGCCAGCTGACGCACCTTCCTGTCATCGTGGACCCCAGCCACGCCACGGGCAAGTCCCATCTGGTGCCGCCGCTGGCGCTTTCCGCCGTGGCAGCCGGGGCGGACGGCCTTTTGATCGAGGTGCACAACGACCCCGCCTGCGCCCTGTGCGACGGTCCCCAGTCACTGCGCCCCGAAGCCTTTGACAAGCTTGCGAAAAAGCTGTTCGCCCTGCACGACTTTTTGAAGAACGCGGAGGATTGACCATGAACGTCGGCATTGTTGGGCTGGGGCTGATCGGCGGCTCCATGGCAAAGTGCATCAAGCACCGCACGATGCACACCGTTTTCGGCACGGATACCGACGAGGAAACCATGACCCTCGCCCGTCTATGCGGCGCCATTGACGGCGCGCTGACGAGCGAATCGCTGGGCTTGTGCGACCTCATCCTGCTCGCCATTCGCCCCGCCGCGGCGGTGAACTGGGTGCGGAAAAACGCCGAAAACATTCCGAAAAGCGCCATCGTGGTGGACCTTTGCGGCATCAAGCGCACCGTCTGCACGCAGATAGAGCCCATCGCCAATGAGCACGGGTTTTCCTACATCGGCGGCCACCCGATGGCGGGCAGGGAGCGGAGCGGCTTCGTCAGT
>JBMNTW010000222.1:0-3129 GCA_050945935.1 Christensenellales bacterium | reverse complement strand
CTTCGAAGTCGCCGCCGCGCCAGGTCTGCAGGATGTGCCAGTTGACGCTGTCAAACAGGGCGGTGGAACCGGAAGCCAGATAAGCGTCATACTCATCCTGAACAGCCTTGATCAGAGCAGCGTGCTCGTCGTTAATGGGGGTCTCGGACAGCGCCTGCTTCAAAGAGTTGGCATAGCTGTCGGACATCTGGGTCTTGGGCACATAGTCGTTGTTGCTCGCGTTGAGCGCGCCACCGGACATGATGGTGTTGCCGCCCATGGAGCCGGAAGCTTCGATGACGACGACGGTCTTGCCCGCCTGATGGGCAGTGACGGCAGCGGCCATACCGGCGCCGCCGGCACCCACGACGACGACGTCCGCTTCGTAGGTCTTGTCTTCAGCTTCGGTATCGTCGATGAGCACGCGCTTCATCTTGGAAACCGCTTCATCGCCGCCGGCCTGCTTCACGCAATCCTCAACAGCGTTCAGGATGGCGGTGGAGGTAAAGGTGGCGCCGGTAACGACGTCAACAACCAGAGACTGCTTATCAACAATGGTTGCAGGGATGTTGTTGATAGCGGGGTCAGAGATACCGGGGGTCTCCGAGTGTTCCACGATTTCGATGTTCGTGATGGCACTGTCGGAGAAGGTGACCTTAACGGTCACGTTGCCGTTGATGCCGGCCGCGGCGGCGGTGTAGTCACCGGCCTTGAAGAGCGCGCTGGCTTCCGGAGCCGCGGGGGTTTCGGGGGCGGCATCCGGAGTCTTTTCCGGGGTTGTTGTCGTGGTGCAGCCGACTGCCATAATCAGCAGCGAGAACACCAGCAGCACAGAGAGAAACTTTTTCATTGCTTCCTCCTTCACTGTTGTGTGATGTGATATCAGATGCATTGCGACCGAATCACGTCATCGGTGCTGCATCTATGCCACAATTATAGAGTATATAGCAACTATAGGTTCAAGTAGTTTTTTAACAAACATGCAAAATCTTCTATTTAATTGGGATCCAAACCTCAACATAGGGCTTGATATCCGTCATGGACGCGACCTCTACCAGAAGCACCGTTCCCCACGGCGTGCCGGAAACCTCAAACCCGCGGGAGCGCGCGTACTCCAAAGGTGCCTCGAACACCTGCGCCGGGTTTTCGGGAAAATCGCTTCCTGCGGCCACAATGGTGTGCAGGCAGGAAGTGGCTTCCAAATGGCAAACCTGCAGTGCAAGCGGCAGATGAAGCAGCTCTGCATTCTGGGGGGAAACGCTGTAACAGAACATCGGGCTGCCGTCATTCAGCATCAGCGACAGCCTGGTGGCGGGCATGGCGCTCACCCATTTTTCCGCCACATCCTGGGCGTTTCTGTCCTTCGAGATCCATCCGCATTCCTGGTCGTGCAGCAGCAGCACCTCCGGCGAACGCACAAACTCGTAATTGTCCAGCAGTCGGTCGATCTGGGTGATACCTTCCAGGTGTTCGTCGATAAACTTGGCAAGGTTGTGATAATAAGCCTCCTTGCTCAACGCTTCTTCCTTCTGGCGGCGGACGCGCTCCTCGATGAGCTTTCTGTCGTTCTCCGACCCGCCGAACTGGTTCACCACGGTTTTGAAGCGGAAGCCCATGGAACGGTACTTGTAATACGAGAGAAGCCGAAACACGTCGTCAATCACATAGTAACGGCGCCCGTTTTCCTCTTTATTGGTAGAAATCAGATTCTCTCGCTCGAAATAGTGCAATGCGCTCGGCGTCAGCCCAAGCACCCGGGCCACGTCGCTAACACTGTACTTGATCATCACAGCCTCCTTCGTGCGCAAAACCTATAGTTACTAGAGATTTTGCTACATTTCGTATTATAGCATAAATTAACATAAAAAAAATCATTTCGCCAAATGCGTCAAATACCTGAAAAGCACGCGAAAAATCGTTCGTGAATATACTTGTTTTAGCGCAGACGCATTTGCTTTTTACCCTGAAGACCGGTGAACGGGTTTTTTGCGTTCTGCGCGCATGATTACGCCTTAAAGGAGGGCTAACTGACTTGTCCGGACTTCCCCGAAGCGCGAACTGCGGCCTGACGGGCAGCCAGCTGCAGTTTTCCAACACACTCAGAAGGCTCTGGATCGAGCACGTGCTCTGGACCCGGTTCTTCATCGTCAGCACGGCGTTCAGTCTGCCGGATCTGAACGACGTGACGCAGCGGCTGCTGCGCAACCCCAAGGATTTTGCCAACGCGCTGCACCCCTTCTACGGCAGTCAGACGGCGGCGCGGTTTGAAAAGCTGTTCACCGATCACCTTCTCATCGCCGCGGATCTTGTAAACGCGGCAAAGGCGGGAAACTCTGCGGAAGTGGAAAAGCAACGCAAGAAATGGTACGCCAACGCCGAGTCCATCGCCCGGTTTCTGACGTGCATCAACCCCTGCTGGAACGAAAAGTGCTGGCGGAGCATGCTGTTTGACCACCTGCGCATGACGGAAAATGAAGCTGTGCAGATTTTGTCCGGCCAGTATGAGCGCAGCATCGCCCAGTACGATGATATCCAGGCCCAGGCCCTGCAGATGGCTGACATAATGACCTGCGGTATTATCCGCCAGTGCGGCATTTAGCCTTTTGCCGCCGGCGGACGATGGAACCGCCGTAAAATGGTCCGGCCGGCCTGCCTTCCCCGATTTCAGCAAAAAAGCCGCCTTGGCACGGCGGCTTTTTTCATCAGATTGCTCAATCTATGCCAACGCAGCGAAGCAGCGGAATCGCTCCCGTATGCAGCCGCTTTTTTGCCATCTGTTTAGCGGATTCTTACCTCTTTGCTTTCCACCCTGTTCACGAAGTCCAAATCGTAGCGTTCAGCGCCGTGATCCACGATGACCGTGCCCCGCATGATGCGGATGGCGAGAATCACGCAGTTTTCGTTCTGTTCGTCGTTCGCGAAATCGTACCAGGGTTCGAAAGATTTGCGCAGCTTCTGCCTGAGTTCGGCGTTTTTCGGCTCCATGACCCATCCCAGATTTTCGCCGATGCCGTTTCCGGAGAACCACTGGTCGTTCACCGCGAAAGCGACCTCGGGATTCTTCTCTATCTGCAGCATTTTCGTGGATTTCGCCCAGGTGGTTATGTAAAACACGCCGTTTTCATACATCGCGTCCACTTCGCGCACAAA
>JBMNTW010000221.1:0-3158 GCA_050945935.1 Christensenellales bacterium | reverse complement strand
CCTGGCGGACATGCTGCACGACCATGACATGGCGCACCACTTCAAGCACCACATGGTGGTGGACATCATCGCCACCGTGGCGGAAATCGTCGTCCACGCGCTGGAACTGCACGTGCTGAGCTATGTTGCCCTGGCTGTGGCGATTTACTGCGAAGCGGTGCTGATGCTGTGCATCTGGCAGTTCTACAAAAAGTACCACGGCAGCCACGTGGAGCACGCGGCATAAAGAAAAAGACCGAAAAACACAGGGGATTCCCCTGTGTTTTTTGATTGGGGGGATCAATCCGGCTCCTGTTCGCTTTCCGGCTTTTCTTCTTCGGCGGGGTAGGGCGGCAGCAGCACCGTGGCCTTGAACAGGTCCCCGTCTGCCGAAAGCACGAGTTCGCCCTTCATCAGCTCGCACAGGCTTCTGGAAATGGCAAGCCCCAGCCCGGACCCTTCGCTCTGCCGCGCCGAGTCCCCGCGGTAAAACCGCTCCGCCAGCCGCTCGCCGGAGCCGAGGGGCTCCTTGGAAATGTTCTTCACGGAAAGGAACACCATGTCCCTTTGCGCGTCGTACCCGGCGGAAACAAACACCCTTGTGCCGGGCAGGGAGTAGTTCAGCGCGTTGGTCAGAAGGTTCTGCACCGCGCGCCAGAGGCGCCTGCCGTCCGCCAGGGCGAAGACCCGTTCCGCGGGCAGTTCGGGAATCACCGTCAGGCCGGAAAATTCGATGCGGTCCGCCATTTCCGCAAGCCCCTGACTGACCAGCGAACACAAATCGATGCGCTCCGCCTGAACGGGCAGCGTGCCGCTCGCCGCCTTGGCAGCTTCGAAAAGGTCGTCCGTCAGCGTTTTCAGGCGCTGGAGTTTTTTATCCAGCACGGAAAGGTATTCCGGCGCGTTGGGGGAGGAAAGGCCCTCTTTTTTCAGAAGGTCCATATAGGTAATCAGCCCTGTTAAGGGCGTTCTCAGATCGTGGGACACGTTGGTAATCAGCTCGGTCTTCATGCGCTCGGCGCGCACCCGCTCATAAAGGCTGACTTCCAGACCCTTGGCAATGTCGTTCACGCCGTCCACCAGGGCGCGGAACTCGCTGGCGCGGGATGCCGCCGCCCGGTGGGAAAGTTCCCCCGCGCCGATTCTGCGCACGTCGTCCACAATGCGCTCCAAGTCCCTGCTTCTTGCCACCATCCGGTGGTTGAGCCACAGGCAGTAGCACAAAAACAGCGCCACGCCCACCACGGCCCCCAGCGTCTCCAGCCAGGAGGTGAGAAACAGCCCGATGCTCACGGTGACGATGCCCACCGTTACATAGGCAAACGTTGCCGCGGTGGTGCGCCTTGCCAAAGGTCCCGCCCGAAGCCCTCTGACTGCGGAACGGGTCAGCGCCGCGACGCGCCGTAAGGCGATGCCGGTGAGGGAATGGCGGAACACTTTATGCGCCTTGACCTTTCTGGCGCAGGACATCAAAAACATCACGCACAGCAGCGTGGCGACGGAAACAGGGGTGTACACGGTGAGCAGGGTGCCGCCGTCCACCGAGCCCAGGGCAAAGTCCATCATGCGGGAATAGCCCAGTCGGGAAAACAGCCCCAGCACCTGAAAGCACACCGTCACGCCGGCAACGGTTAGTAAACCTAAAACGTCGGTATACACCGAATCGATGAACACCGGCCGCACGCCGTCGTAACTGGCGGATTTGCCGGCGGTGAACACCAGCCATACCAGTGAAGCCAGCGCGAACATACCGCCCCAGAACAAGTAAGACGGGCCGCTTTTGGCCGTGGCGCGGGCGGTGTCGTACTCGCCCTTCATAAGGGAGTAGCGCGCGGCGGAATAGCCGGCGTAAAACGCGCCGTCCGCCGGAATGTCCCTGGTCATGGAGCCGTCCGCCAGTGTGACGGCGTTTTCCGGCTGGCTGCCGAAGAACTCCGCCCCCACATACGCCGCTGCGGGCAGCGCCTCAAAGAAGGCGCGAAGGCCTTTGGGGGTGGAGTCCGCCGGGGTGAAGTTCGCGCTGACGACGCCTTCTTTGGATACGGCAGCGACGTACACCCCTGCGGAAGAATCCAAAGAGGCAACAAGGGCGGATATCGCCTCCTTGTCGGCGTTGACGATGGAGGCGTACTGCCTTTCATACGCCTCAAACAGCTCGGAAAGGCGGTCCTTCAGCTCGTCGGGGTCTTCCACGCTGCCGTACAGGGCGGCGCGGTCGCTTTCGTACTGGGCGGAAAGGCGGCCAAGCCGCTCCTGCCGCGCTACACCCGCCGGCGAAGTGCCCGCCTGGGTGGAAGCCTCGTCCACATAATAGAAAAACAGCGAAATCGCCTGACGCACCGTGTCCGTCATAGAGGCGGAAAGGGATTCGGACTGGAAGTAGTCCTCGGCGTCGGCATCGCCGTAAAACCCCCACAGCACCGTGCCCCTAAGCACATAGCACACCGCGATGACGCAGGCGATGACGGCAAGGATCTTCAGCGACCAGTGGGAATACATACGGCCCGTTTCCACCAGGTCGTCCTGCTCCATGGCGCGGTCCCACTCCGACCAGTCACCCTCCTGTTCGGGTTTGGGCGGAAGATTCTTATTCGGGGTCATATTTTTCGATTTTGTATCCAATGCCCCATACCACCTTCAGGTATTTCGGTTCTTTCGGGTCGATCTCAATCTTTTCGCGAATGCGGCGGATGTGCACCGCCACGGTGTTTTCGGGGTTGATCGCCGGCTCGTTCCACACCTTTTCGTAAATCTGGCCGATGGAAAACACCTTCCCCGGCTCCCGAATCAGCAAAGAAAGTATGCCGAACTCCACGGGCGTCAAGCGCACCGGCTCGCCCTCCACCGTCACTTCCCGGCGCGCCTCGTCAAGCGTCAGCCCCCCGGAGCGGAAAACGCCCTCCGCAGCCTTTGCCGCGCCCAGCGTGGTGTAGCGGCGCAGCTGGCTTTTCACTCTGGCGATGAGTTCCCTCGGACTGAAGGGCTTGGTGAGGTAATCGTCCGCCCCCGTGTCCAGCCCCTTGATTTTATCCTCGTCCTCACCTTTCGCCGAAAGCATGATAACGGGGGTGTTTTTCGTCTTTCGAAGCTCGGACAGCACCGCGATGCCGTCCGCTTTGGGCATCATCACGTCCAGCAGAATCAGGTGGAACTCGTTTTCCCGCAACAGGGCAAGGGCT
>JBMNTW010000220.1:0-3192 GCA_050945935.1 Christensenellales bacterium | reverse complement strand
TGCAGAACCTGATCAAAAAAGGCGGCGTCACGGTGGACGGTACGGCGCAAAAGGCAAACTACCGGCTCAAAGCGGGGCAGGTGGTGCGCTTCTGCCTGCCCGAACCGGAAATCACCGAGCTGATTCCAGAAAACATTCCGCTGGACGTGATTTACGAGGACGCGGACATCATCGTCATCAACAAGCCTGTCGGCATGGTGGTGCACCCCGCGCCGGGGAACCTCACGGGCACGCTGGTGAACGCGCTTCTTTATCATGTGAAGGACCTGGCCGGTATTTCCGGCGAACTTCGCCCCGGCATCGTCCACAGGATCGATAAGGACACTTCAGGGCTTTTGGTCGTCGCCAAGAACGATGCGGCGATGCGCTCCCTTTCCGAACAGATTCAAAACCGCACCGCGGGCAGGGAATACCTTGCCCTGGTGGACGGCGTCATCAACAAGGACGAAGGAACCATCCACGCGCCCATCGCCCGCCACCCGAAGGACCGCAAGAAAATGGCGGTGTTGCAGGGCGGAAGGGATGCGACCACGCATTTCAAGGTGCTTTCCCGCTTTTCCGCCACGGCCAGCGGCGCTTCCGGCTCGGGGAACACTTTGGTGCTGTGTAAACTGGAAACCGGCCGCACCCACCAGATTCGGGTGCACATGGCGCACATCGGCCATCCGGTGACGGGGGACGCGGTCTACGGCGCTTCTAAGAACAAGCTGGGCTTTACGGGCCAGGCTTTGCACGCGTTCCGCCTGCATCTTGTTCACCCTTCCACGGGTGAGCAGATGCGCTTTTTCGCGCCGCTGCCCGAAGGCTTCAAAGCCGCGCTGACGAGACTGAACGGCGGCAGCCTGCCGCCTTTTGAAGAATACAAAGAGAAGGTATAGCCATGCTTTCATTCAAACCGATCACAGTGGATTCCGGCGAAGTGCTTCGCCCCTATTTCAACGCCCAGAAGTACCGCATCTGCGACTGGACGGTGGGTACCGCAATCATGTGGGCGGACTTTTTCTCCGCCGAATACGCGGAGTACAACGGCATGCTGGTGATCAAAAACATCCTGAAGAACGGCACCGTCGCCTTTTCCATGCCCATCGGCGCCGGTCCGGTGGAAGAGGCGCTCTGCGCCATCGACCATTACGCCATGGAGCATTCGATTCCCACGGTGTTTGAGCCGGTGCCGGAAGCCTGCATTTCTATCATCGCGAACCACTATTTCGGCGAGCTTACGGTGCGCTATTCGCCGGACTGGTCGGACTATCTGTACGACAAGAACGACATCATCACCCTGCAGGGCAGAAGGTACAACGCCCAACGCAACAACATCAACAAGTTCAAAAAGAATTACGGCGAGTACGTCTACGACCCCATCACCATGGAGAATCTGGACGAAGTGCGCGCGTTCTTCCACAACTACATCCAGTTTTCCGAGCATAAGGACAGCCAGTCCGACCAGGAAAAGGAAATGACCATGAAGGTGCTGGACCATTACCCCAAGCTCGGCCAGACCGGCGGCGTCATCCGCGCCGCGGGCGAGATTGTCGCCATTGCCGTGGGCGAACGGGTGGGGGACACGCTCTTTGTGCATATTGAAAAGGCGAGAAGGGACTTTCAGGGCTCGTCGGCGGTGATTAACATGGAGTTCGCCAAGAACAACGACACGCCCTGCCTCAAGTTCGTCAACCGCGAGGAAGACATGGGGGACCTTGGCCTTCGCACCGCAAAATCCCGTTACGGCCCCGTTGAAATGCTGCGTAAATACTCGGTTACTGTTCCCCAGGGCAAGGGAAGATGCTTCTAAAAAGCAGTTCATGCCAGGGGAACCACGCCAAATCACCGGCGGAAGCAAAGCCTGGCAGAAAATGCCGGGCTTTTTTTGCACTTTGGGAACATTACTCCAACCGCCCTCGTATTAAGGGCAGGACGAACCCCATATCGCAAGGAGGTCGCTCACAATGAAAAGGAACAGGTTCTGGACTCGGATTCTTCCGGCCGCTCTGTGCCTGATGCTCGCACTCGCGACGTTGAGCGGATGTGCCGGACAGTATTATGGAAACGACCAGTCGGAAGCCACCTACCCCGACGTGCCCCGGGAGGGCAGCGTCGATATGCCCATCCCTGCTCCCAGCGCACCGAGTTTTGACGGCGGCGAGACGGACAAAAGCAAAAACCCCCTGTCCGGCAACGCCGGCTCCGTGGCGGGCGGCGGCAACATCAGCGCCGAGAAGCTGATCAAAAACGTCTATCTTCGCGGTGAAACCCGCACCTTTGAAGACGCGCTGACCGGCATCAAAAACGCTGTGGAGAGCATGGGGGGCTATATCGAAAGCGCCTCCGAGTACGGCAAAAAGCCTGAAGTCTACGGCGATTCCGGAAGGACGGCAAACATCGTCGCCCGCATCCCCGCCGAAAAACTGGATTCCTTCGTTTCCGCCACCGGCGGTCTGATTGACATCATCAGCCAGAGCAGCAACGTCACCAACGTCACCACCCAGTATTACGACTACGAGGCACGCAAGAAGACCTACGAAATCCAGCTTCAAAGGCTGGAAAGCATCCTCACGGAGGCCTCCGAGCTTTCGGACATTCTCGCCCTTGAAACCGAGATCGCCAGGGTGCGCTATGAGCTGGAGAGCATCGAAACCACCCTGCGCAATCTGGACAATCAAATCGGCTATTCCACCGTATCCATCGAGTTTTACGAGCTGACCCAGTTCGAACGCCCCCAGGCCACCGAACAGTCCCTCGGGGAACGCATCTCCACCGCCTTTGCCCAGTCCCTCAGAAACTTCGGCATCTGGCTGCAGGATCTGCTCGTCTGGATCAGCGCCAACTTCTTCGGCCTGATTATTCTCGCCGCCGTGGTGGTGCTGGTGCTGCGGCTGATTGCCCGCTACAACAAAAAGCACGGCTATGTCAGCAAAAGGAGCCGCCGCAAAGCCGAACCCGTGACCGAACAGCGCATCGAAGCGAAGCCCCAGGAGCAGAAGCCTGAGGACGACGCCCCCAATAACCAGTAACAAAACGGAGGATTCAACATGAAACGCATTCTCGCCGTCGCATTGTCCGCAATGATGGTGGTGCTCATGGCGGTTACCGCCATCGCAGCCACCGCTGCGGCCGGCCCCGTCGTCACCGTCAGCGCCACCGCCACCATCTCTGTGGAGCCGGACATCGCCTACGTTTCCCTGGGTGTTCGCA
>JBMNTW010000219.1:0-3196 GCA_050945935.1 Christensenellales bacterium | reverse complement strand
GTCTTCCCGTACACCTGTGTTCTTCGGGAACGACAGCAGGCTGACGGGCGGTGGAACATAGCAGGGCACTTCCCTGGCTGTGGAAGAAACTTCGATGGAAAGCTGGTCTCCGCCTTCCTTTTTCGGCGCAACAGGTTCGACGGGCTGTATAATCAGCGGCTCCTCCCGGGGGCGGGTATCGCCCTCTACAGCGGGGATGCTTGCCGAATCAATCAAGTCGTCTGACAGCACAGGTTCCGCTTCCCTGGCGGCGGGTTTTAGAATGAACGGCGGAAGCTCCACGTCCTGCTCAAGGTGGACTGGGTGTTCATCTTGCTCAACACCGGTCAACGGAGGAAGGTATTTTTCGTACTCGCCAAAATCCCGATTGGCGAGTTCGCGGATAACGTCTTCCTGAATGGTAATATCTGTTTGGGGCGTGGACCCTGTTTCGGCACCCACGGGTACGTCAGGCGAGACAACATCATCCTGCTTATCCCCGGCATCCGCATCCGCGGATGAAACGGCAGGTTCGTACCTTCCATCCGTTTCGGAAAGCACGGTTTTCACATACTTTTTGACTTCCTGCTCGTCTGCGGCATATTTGGGCAAATCGTGTTCTGGTCCGTCCATGTCCGGCATGCGCCGGAAGGTGGACGGTCTTACCGGCGGCGTGGTCGGGTCCACCCGGGTGGTGACGGACAGTTTTCCTTTATCGGGAAGCACGTCCACATCATCCGTCGTCATCTGCACTTCGCGCGGCGTCTCCGCTGCGCGGCGGGTTATGGGCTGGTCCTCGTCATCGAAAAGGGAGAGCTCTTCTGTGTTCAGCCTTTTCTGTTCCCGCTTTTCCTTTTGCACTTCTTTAAACTGCTCGATATGGCTGGAAACGGCGGTGACGTTCTGCTTGATGACCTTGCCGACCTTTTCGCCCGTTTTCTGCAGAGAGATGTTGGTCAGGGCAACAATCAATATCAGAGCCAGAGCGGGAAACAGCACATAGCTTCCCCCTGTGCCAAGCAGCGCCACAGCGGGATAGGACAGCAGTCCGCCCAAAAGGCCTGCTCCCGCTTCCACGCTTTCACCCAGGGCAAAGGACTTCCATAAAAAGTCCACATATCCGTCCGCCTGGATGCGGTCCATAAAGAAGATATGAATGAAGGACAGCGCCATCAGCATCACGGCGACGATGAGCATAAAGCGCGGCAGGGCGGCTCTTTTGCCTGCCGTTGCGATGGCATAGAACCCCTGGGCGATGAGTATGACAGGCAGAACGTACGCAAAAACACCGGTCAACCCGAAGGTGAAGCCGGTGACTTTTTCGCCCACCACACCGGTGGAGCCCAGATGTGTCAACGCCAAAAAAAGCCCCAGCGCGATGAGAGCGATGCCCGAAATTTCCCTTCTGCGGCGCTCCGTGGCGGTTGGAGACGGTTTGCCTTTTGCGCCTGCCGCTTTGGAGCTTTTCGCCGGGCTCTTCCTTGCGGATGGCGCCGGTCGCTTAGTTCCTGAAGCGGCCTGCTTCCCCTGTGCTTTTGTGTTTTTGCCGTTGGATGACAACTGTTCACCTCATTTGTAATGCTTGCTTTATTATATCGCCCGAATGTCCTCAGAGCAAGGTTTACGGGGGCAATCCGCCCGCGCATTCTCTACAGAAGAAGACTTCCGTTATGCATGCAGGCAGCAAAAAAACCCGCCGAACAGCGTTGCACACTGATTATACGGCGGGCTTTTCATTCCGTCAACCAAAAGGCGAATTTTTGTTCGCTTAGAACCGTTTTGTTACATTGTACATGGAGCGCAGTACCAGCCAGTTCTGAGAGAAGTACTGGTTGATGGTCCAATAACTCACCCCGGCAAGGTTGTACTGCTCCACAAATCGGAGTTTGGTCTGAACGCTTCGTGCGTCCTCAAACCAGACTTCATGCCGTGTTCCGTTGGTGGTGTAGTTGAAGAACGGGCTCTGGGCAACCTGGTCGAACATGATGGGCGAACCGTACTGCGCGGCAAGCCGTACCGCTCCCACGTTCGAAATGGGGTTTGCCGCCGTTCCGCTCACATGGGGCAGCGTCCAGTCGTAGCCGTAATTGGGCATGCCCATGAGTATTTTTGCGGAGGAATCTCTGTTACGGCGTACTGCAGCACACGCTCCACCTGATCCGCCGGCGCGACGGCCATGGGCGGGCTGTAGAGATACCCCCATTCGTACGTCATAATGACCACGTAGTCCATCAGCCTGCCGTGAGCGGCGTAATCATGGGCTTCGTACAGCTGGCCCTGCTGGTCCGCCGAAAGCTTGGGCGCGACGGCGGTCATCAGCACATAGCCGATGGGTCGCAGCCTTGCGACGATGCGCTCCAAAAACGCGTTGTACGCATCCCGGTCTGCGGGAGGGATGTACTCAAAGTCGATATTCAGTCCGTAATATTGCTTTTCATGGAGGGTTCTTGCGAGGTTCTCAATCAGGGTCCGCTGCACGGTCATATCGTTCAGTACCGTGCTGACGAGATCCGGGTCAAATCCGCCCGTGGGTCTTGTGTTGGTAATGACCATCAGCGGCGCCACGTTTCTGCGGTACGCTGCGTTGATGAGCCTTGTGTCGTCGATGGGAATCAGGGTGCCTTCCGCGGTAACGCGATAGGAAAACGGAGAAAGGAATGTCAGATCCGGCAGGGTCATGTCCAGTATGGACTGGGGAATCTCCGGATAGCAGTAGCCGTTGACGACGATGCTCCGGGTCGGTTCCGCTCCCGCGGGAACGGTGATCAGCTGCCCCACGCGGATGAAGTTGGGATTGCTCTGAACCAGCGGGTTGAGCTCAATCAGCTTTTCCACAGTGGTTCCGTACCTTCTGGCAATCGAGTACAGCGTATCCCCCGGCGCAACCGTGTGGGTGACAAAGTCCGTGGGTATGACGAGCGCCTGGCCCACGACGAGCCTCTGGTCTGGAAGGATCTGGTTGGCGGCCTGCAGCAGTTCGACAGTCACTCCATACGCCCTGGCTATGGAAAAGAGGCTGTCCCCGCTCTGAACGACATAGATAACCATGCTGAACCTCCGGCAGATAGGATGGTAGTTCACATCAGGATATGCCGGAGCAAAATAGCTTGTTAAAAAAGCTCCGCACGCGGAAGCGAGCGGAGCTTTGATGTGATACGGTTTAGCGCTTGGAGAACTGCGGAGCGCGGCGTGCGGCCTTCAGGCCGTACTCGAGCAA
>JBMNTW010000218.1:0-3198 GCA_050945935.1 Christensenellales bacterium | reverse complement strand
GGAAGCCGTGCGCCAGGAGGGCGAGACGCTGAAGGAGTCGTTGAAAAAGCTCGCCGAGAAGCGGGACGAGCTGGAGATTCTTCTCGACCAGCGCGCCACCGAGCACGAACGGCAGAGCACCCCGGCAACGACGACGGATTACACCTTCTGCCTGAAGGGCTGGGTGATGGCCAAGAAGGAAGACAAAGTCAGAAAAGCCGTCGAGTCCGTCACCGACGCGTTCGTGCTCTCCTTTGACGATCCCGCGGAGGACGAGCAGCCCCCCACGGTCACGAAAAACAGAAAGTTCATCACCCCGTTTGAGTCCATTACGGATATGTTCTCCCGTCCCGACCCCAGGGAAGTGGACCCCAACCCCGTGATGGCGCCCTGGTACTGGCTGATTTTCGGCATGATGATGGGCGACGCGGGCTACGGTGCCGCCATGGCGCTTGCCTTCGGGCTGTTCTTGAAAATCGCGAAGCCCAGGGGGGATTTTCAGAAGCTGGTCAAGGTGCTGTTGTACTCCAGCATCACCACCGCCTTCTGGGGCGTGATGTTCGGCTCGTACTTCGGCGCCGAGTGGTTCCCGCCCGTGCTGTTCATTCCGCTGAACGAGCCCGTCAACACGCTGCTGTTGTGCATGGTGCTGGGCGCGCTGCACATCTTCTCGGGCATCATCCTGTCCATGGTCAACTGCTTCCGCGCCGGGGACTGGCAGGCTGCGCTGTTCGACAATCTGAGCTGGATCATCCTGCTCACCGGCATCGGAATGATGTTCGTGGAGCCGCTTTCCCAGGTGGGAACCTATGTGGCGATTTTCGGCGCCGCGGTCATCGTGTTTACGGCGGGCAGGGCCAACAAGGGCATCAAGAAGATCACCGGCGGTCTGCTTTCGCTGTACGGCGTCACCGGCCATCTGTCGGACATTTTGTCCTACTCCCGTATCCTTGCACTTGTGCTGTCCAGCGGCGTTGTCGCCATGGTGTTCAACCTGCTGGCGGGAATGGTGCAGGGCTCGGTGCTCGGGTTCGTCATGTCCATCCTCATCTATCTCATCGGCCATGTCTTCAACCTGGCCATGGGTCTTTTGTCGGCGTATGTGCACGCAAGCAGACTTCAGTACATCGAGTTTTTCGGAAAGTTCTATCAGGGCAACGGCCATCCCTTTGAACCGATGTCTGTCAAGGCCGCCCATGTGGACCTCAAGTAATCCATTGCCGCTGTGCAATCATTAAAAAACACACTCGATTCACATTAAAGGAGGAACTCTGAATGTCTACAGGAACTCTCGTCGCAATCATCGGTGCGGCTCTCGCCGCGATTCTCGCCGGCATCGGCAGCGCCTACGGCGTGCGCCTCACCGGTCAGGCCGCCGCTGGCGTCACCGCCGAAAAGCCCGACCTTTTCGGTAAACTGCTCGTCATCGAAGCGCTGCCCGGCACCCAGGGTATTTACGGATTCCTGGTGGCGGTTATCGTCATGGTCCGCATCGGCGTTCTTGGCGGCGGGGTCGTGAATCTTTCCATGGAACAGGGCTGGGCCTTCTTCGGTGCCTGCCTGCCCATCGCCATCGTCGGTTTGATTTCCGCGATTTATCAGGCGCAGACCGCTGTTTCCGCCATTTTGATGACCGCGAAGGAACCCGGCTCCTCTGCGAAGGGTATCACCATGGCCGCTCTGGTTGAAACTTACGCGATTCTTGCCCTCCTCGTTTCCATTCTGCTCGTGTTTGGCGTTCAGGTCTAAACGGGCCGATTAAACGACACGAGAGCGAGGTTTTGGCATTGAGCACAGAAAAGATCCTTCTAAAGATCCGGCAGGAGGCCGAAGCCGAAGCCGCCGTGATTCTTTCGGCGGCGAAGGAAAAGGCGGAACAGTCCGCCGAAGCCATTTTGAAGGCCGCAAGGGAGCGCGCCGACGCCATCGAGAAGGCCGCCGTTGCGGAGGCGGAGGAGATCAAGCGCCGGAAGATGCTGGTGACCGGCCTCGAAATGCGGAAAAATACCCTCAGGCGCAAACGCGAAGTGCTGGACGAAGCCTTTGACCTTGCCCAAAAGCGCCTTTGCGAACTCCCCAAAGACCGCTACGAACAGCTTTTGACCAGGCTGGTTCTGAACGCGGTGGAAACGGGAACCGAAACCCTGATCGTTGCCGAAGCAGACAGGGCGAAGTTTGAAGGCGGGCTTCTTGACAGGCTGAACGCCAGTTTGACCGAAAACGGCAAACAGGCAGGGCTGAAGCTTGCGCCCCACAGCGCGAAGATCAAGGGCGGCGCCATCATCGCCGGCGAAAAGTCGGACGTGAACGCTTCTTTCGAAGCGCTGCTCGGCTATGCCCGCGAAAGCGCCGAACGCGAAGTCGCCGCCATCCTCTTTGGCTCGGAGGTGGGATAAATGCCCCAAAAGAGCTATGCTTACGCCAACGGAAGGCTCAGCGTCATCGGTCAGAGGATGCTCGGCGGCGCCTTTTTGAACCGCCTGGTCGAAAGTGAAGGGCCGGACGCCGTCAAGCTGCTGCGCGACGCGAACTACGGCGCGGGCGCGCACAATCCGAATGACGTCGAGCAGCTCATCGCTGCGGAACTTGCCGCTTCCCGTTCACTGGTCTGGGAGCTTACCCCGGAGCCGGAGGTCATCAAGCTCTTTCTTCTGAAGACGGACGCCCACAACCTCAAAACGCTCCTGAAGGCGAAGCTTTTGGGCATTCAGGCCACCGATCTGATGGCAGAAGGGGGCGCGTTTCCTCTTGCGCTTTTGCAAAAGGCGGTGAACGACGGGGAAGTGTCCGCCCTGCCGGAACAGTTCGCGAAAGCCGTGGAAGAAGCCGAAGGCATCGCCCAGAAAAGCGGCGACCCCGGGCTGATTTCCGCCGCTGTGGACCGCGCCGTATTCGACTACATCGGCGCTTCCCTCAAAAAGAGCGGCAGCGCCTTCGCAAAACGCTACTTTTCCGCCCAGGCGGACTTTACGAACGTCCAGTCCCTGATCCGCGCAAGAGCTTTGGGCTGGGGTGAAAGCAAGCTTTCCCCCATGCTGGTGTCCGGCGGGGAAATCCCGTTCGAAGCCATTCTCTCCTGTTTGGAAATGCCCGCGGAACAGCTGGCGAACAGGCTCAAAAAGGGCTCTTTGGGCGAAAAAATCGCCAAAGCGCTGGAGGAGTTCGCCCAAACAGGCAGCTTAAAAGGGCTGGAGCGCAGCATGGACCGCACGCTGATGG
>JBMNTW010000217.1:0-3233 GCA_050945935.1 Christensenellales bacterium | reverse complement strand
CACTAGCAGCAGGGCCGTGTGCTGCGAAACGGCGGTCACAAACCGGAGAATTTTGACTAGTTATCGCCATAAATCGTCCTGAAACGGCAATTATATGGCTCATCAACATTGGAATGCCAAAAAAATAAAAATTATGAATGATTTGACAATGACATACTTCGTATTGTAAACTTATATCTATAACGGGGGACGTTATAACAATAACCCGTTCATTCTTGCATGAGGAGGCAATACAATGAGCAAACCCAAGGTTGCAGTCGTCAAGAGCGCAAAACCCGAAGGCAATGACGGCTTTATTGCCGGAAAGTACACAAGGCTGGACAGCGATATCGCGGTCATCAAGGAGGCTGTGGCCAAAGCGGTTGAGCTTTCCATCGGCTCACTGGACGCGATCATCAAGGAAGGGGACACTGTTCTCATTAAGCCGAACCTTGCGTTCCAGGCTCCCCCCGAGAGCTTTGCCGTTGTGGACCCCCGCACCGTCGAAGCTGTTGTTGCCTATGTGAAGGAAAACTCCAAGGCCGGCAAAGTGCTGGTCGGAGACAACCCCTCTCTGGGTATGCACGTCGGCAGGGCCAAGCCCGCATTTGAAGTCTCCGGCATGGAAGAAGCCGCGCGTCTCGGCGGCGCGGACGACGTGATTTACTTCGACGAAACCGAAGCCATCCCGGTGGACATCCCCGGCGCCAAGATCTTCAAGAAGGCAACGGTGTTCAAGCCCGTCCTGGATGCGGACGTGGTCATCAACCTGCCCAAGATGAAGGTCCACATTGCCGGCACCGTCACGCTGGGTCTGAAGAACTGGAACGGTATCATCCCCAACGTCCATCCCAGCGATCAGCAGCAGGGCGCCCACCGCATCGACCTGGGCCAGAAGATGGCCGACCTGTACAGGATCCGCAAGGCCGATCTGACCATTGTGGACGCCATCATCGGCATGGAGGGCCAGGGCCCGCACGCCGGTTCCCCCATCGAGATGAACCTCATCATCGCCGGTCAGGATACTGTGGCTGTGGACGCCGTCACCTCCGCCATCATGGGCTTCGATCCCATTGAGATTCCCGCCGTCCGCTGCGCCGCCACCGACGGCCTGGGCGAAATGAACCTCAAGAAGATCGACGTGGTCGGCGAGCCCATCGAGGCCGTCAGGAAGCATTTCAAGCGCCCGAACAACGACCCCGTCGGCATGTACCGCGGTCTTGAGTGCGTGTTCCAGCAGACCTGCCCGGGCTGCTATGTCAACGTCCGCGGCGCGCTGGATTCCTTCGCCCTCTCCGGCATCGACCTGAACGAGTTCCTCGAGAAGAACGGCGAAATCGTGGTCATTGCCGGCGGTGTGCCCGAGCTTGATCCCGAAATCTGCCGCGACAAGAACGTTTTCATCTGCGGCGACTGCTGGAAGATCTTCCCCTCCAGGCTGCTGGTTGAGGAAGCCGCCAAGCTCGCCAAGTCCGTCACCTACTATCCCGGCTGCGCACCGGTGTATATCTTCTCCAAACTGAATACCGACCTGCAGACGATGGCCAAGAGGTAACGAGACAGGCCGGAGCCGTAAAACCTGGGGCCTGGGACGTCGATCCCCGGCCCCATTTGTACAATGCGTATGAATGTTGTTCACTATATGACCGCGCCCGTGCCGGACTACGATGAAGACTGGGCCCTTCAGCTGCGGCTGCACGAAGCCGTGGTGTCCGGCGAACTGACGGGCGCGCTGCTCTTTCAGCAAAACAGCCCCGTCATCACATTGGGAAGGGACTTCAAGGAGTCCAGCCTTCTCATCCCCAAAGAGCGGCTGGAGAGAGAGGGCGTTGCCGTCCGCTTCGTCAGCCGCGGAGGGGACGCCACCTATCACGGTCCCGGGGTGCTGGTGGCTTCGCCCATCCTCCGTTTTCTGGATTACGCCAAAAACATACACGAGTACCTCAGGATGCTGGAGGAAACCGTCATCCGCCAGTGCGATGCCTACGGTTTAACCTGTTTTCGAAAGAACGGAAAGAGCGGCGTGTGGCTCAAAGAGGGTAAGCTCGCCGCGGTGGGTGTGGCGGTGATGCGGTCCGTCACGATGCACGGGCTGGCCATCAACGTCTGCCCGAACATGGAGCATTTTTCCGCCATTGTGCCCTGCGGCCTGGCGGGCGAAGGGGTCACATCCCTAAAACAGCAGGGTGTCCACCTGTCTGTGGAGCAGGTCACTGCGGATTTTCTGTCGTCCTTTTCCAGGGTGTTCGGCGCGGAACTGCTCCCGTTGAAGGATACATTTTCTGAAATACAAAAGGAGAATTGAGCATGGCTGTTGTGAACGTGCTTGTCCCGGATTACGCCGAGGGCGCAAAGAGCATCAAGATACGCGATTGGTATGTGGAGGCGGGCGAAACCGTGTCCGAAGGGCAGGAGATCGCCGAAGCCGGGACCGACAAGATTTCTATTTACATTGAGGCGCCGGCGTCCGGCAGAATCGTTGAACTGCTCGCCGAGCCGGGGGACCGCGTCAACGTCGGTCAGGTCATCGCCACCATCGAAACCGAATAGGAGGCGCCATGGAACAAAGGCATCAGGACAAGGTGATCGTCATCACCGGTTCCTCCCGCGGAATCGGGCTGGGCATCGCCCAATACCTTGCGGAACAGGGCGCGAAAATCGCCGTGATGGGCCGCAATTACGAGACCGCCAAGGCGGCGGCGGACTCGCTTCCCACCGACTGCCTCGCCATCCGGTGCGACGTTTCCGTCGAGCAGGACACCATCGACATGGCAAAAGCCGTGATGGACAAATACGGCAGAGTGGACGCTCTCATCAACAACGCCGGCATTTTCCCCGTGAAGCTCTTTGAGGAAATGACCCTTGCCGACTGGAACGCGGTGATGGACATTGACCTGACGGGAATGTTTTTAGCCACCAAGGCCATCTACCCCTACATGGCGGAACAGAAGCGCGGCAAAATCATCAACATCGCGTCCATCGCCGGCCGCGTGGGCGGGGTGGGGTTCACCCATTATTCCGCGGCGAAGGGCGGCGTCATTGGCTTCACCAAGGCGCTGGCGAGGGAATGCGCCCGCATGAACATTCAGGTGAACGCCATCGCCCCCGGCATCATCGAGACGGACATGGCGAAAACCAACTTCCCCGCGTTCTCGCTCAAGGAGCAGACCAGGGCAACCCCTGCCGGAAGGCTGGGCACGGTGGACGACCTGAACGGCATCATTTCCTTCCTTTGCTCGGAAGAGAGCGACTTT
>JBMNTW010000216.1:0-3235 GCA_050945935.1 Christensenellales bacterium | reverse complement strand
TTCTTTCAATCTGTGGCTACGCCTTTTTTCTTGTCCTTCACGGCTGCCATCGTAGCGGCGCCCGCAATCAGGCAGGAATAGTAGGTGATGGTCCTCCAAAGGAGCATGGCGGGGGCGATGACCGAATTGCTGAAAAAAAGCAGAAACAGCATGTAGAAACTGCTCTCCGCCGCGCCCGACCCGCCGGGCAGGGGCATGAAGGAGGAAATCATATACACATAGGCGGCGGCGGACACCATCATGAACACCGGCGCGCCCACAAGGCCGAAGGCGCGGTACACGCAGTAGGGAATCAGAAAGTAGCAGCACAGCTGCAAAAAGGTCAAAAAGTACGAAAGCGCCACCACCGGCTTCGCGGTGGAAAACATCGTGCTGCTCTCGTGGAACAGCTGAAGCTGGTTGTTCACCCGCTCGTGGATGGTCTGGGGGTTTTTAATCAGGCGGAGTTTGGTGAACACCTTCACAAAGCCGTTGGTCAGCTTGTTGGTGAGCTTGCGGTTGTAGGAAAGGAGCAAAAGCGCGCCAAGGTAAATCAAATTCAAAAGCAGCCCCAGACTTGTGACCACCAGAAAACCGGATATGTTCTGCGCAAAGAAGGAATAGGCGTACACCAGCGCCAGCAGGGAGAACAAAGTCACCCCGGACTGGAACACCAGGCACTTTCGCGTCATCACCGAGCTGGCGCTGCCCATGCTCATGCCGTCGTTCACGGTCATCTCATAAAGCTGCATCGGCTGGCCGCCGGAGGCGAAGGGCGTGATGGCGTTGTACAGCTGGCCCACCATGGCGATGCGGAAGGAGCGCAGAAAGCGCCGCTTGGGGTAGATGTGGTGAATCAGCACGTGCAGCGAAAGCGCCTCAAACAGCCAGTAGAAGAACATCGCCACCAGCGCCGCCACCAGCCAAAGGGGTGAAAGCTTGGAAAAGGACTGCACGAACGTGTCAATCCCTGTGGTGACGCAGAAATACACAACCAGGCCAAGGGAAATCAGGGTGCCCAGGATTGTAATGATGTTTTTCTTCAGGAATGTTCCGAGTTTTTTCATCTGTCCTGCCGCTCCACGGTTTAGTTTTGTGCCGGTCGCAATCGTTCGCGGCAATACCATCCTTATTACTTTACCGCATTATCGAAAAAATGCCAATGCTTTTTCCGGAAAGCTGCTGCCCCATGCCCCCGCGAGGCTTATTTTGCCCCTTTTCCAGGCTTCGGGTGGTGGTTGATGCTCTTGTCCTGATACATCATCCAGTCCGCCCTGGCGACCACATCCTCAAAGCAGCGGTCGATCTTCGGGTCGTAAAAGGCGGTGCCGCAGGCGATGCTCACCTCCGGCGCGCCGGGGTGCTTCTGCCTGTAAACGCTCTCAATTTCCGAAAGCCTTTGCGCAAGGTTGATGGAGAGGGAACGGTCCTCCTCGGTGAGGATGGCGACGAACTCGTCCCCCCCGATTCGAAAAACCGGGCTGGTCTTCAACGCTCTGCAGATGATCGTGCAGGCGGTCTGGATCAGCACGTCGCCGTACTTGTGGCCGTGCTCGTCGTTCACCGTTTTCAGCTTGTTCAAGTCGAACATCGCCGCGCCGTAGGACGCGCCTTCGCGCAGCTCCATGTTGATGCCGGCAACATATTCCAAATAGGAAGCCCTGTTCCGCACGCCGGTCAGGGGGTCCTTGTAGGCGATTTTGCGCAGCACGTCCGCCCGGGCGCTTTCCTCCACCAGCCGGCTGATTTCCTTGGACAGCAAAACCACCTGCACCGCCAGAAACACCAGGAAGCTCAGCTTATAGGGCAGGGAATGGTTCTCAACGCCGCTGAAAAACATCACAATGTCCGCCATCGCCCCGAAACCCAGTATCAGCACGGGAACATGATTCCCGTGCATGGGGCGTTTCAGCCGGATGGACTCATAGAAGGTGACGATGATGAGCGAGCACGCCCCCGCAATCAGCAGGGCGAACATGCCGTGGTACAGCCCCCTGTAGTCCAGCACGCCGAAAAGCTGCAGCAGCGCGCCGGCAATGAGCAGCACAATGTCGCACCCCGCCACGGCATGAAGCAAACCCTTCAGCCTTGTGGTGCTGTGCATGGCAAGATAGAGCATGATGCTCGCCTCGGCGGTGAGCAGGCTCACAATGTCAATGCCGTTGCCCGCCACCCCGAGGGGAAGGTACAGGCTCAAAACGTTGAAGTCCGTCAAAAACCAGACGCCGCTGGAGATGGACAATACGCCGATGAGAAACACCGCCATGGAAAGGTCGCCGGAGGAGCGCAGCACCAGCGCCGCCACCAGAAACAAAACCCCCAGACAGATGACGAACACCGCATAGAAGGTGTTGGGCATGGACGAGCGCAACAGCTCCAGAAGGTACGACCCGCCGGTATCGACATACAGGCTGTCTGCAAAAAGCTGATAGGAATCGGTCACCCGGCTGGTGTACACATTGGAAAGCTCGATGCGTATCTCGTCCTGCGGCGTAATGCCGGGGGATACGAAGGACGCCCACATGTTTCCCGCGGAATGGGCATAGGGCGGAATGTCTTCCGGTTCGCCGAAGGCAAAGACCCTCGTGCCGTTGATGTACATCCGCACCTTCAGGTTCGCGATGTGCATGTGCAGCGTCTGGTTCTTTTCGATTGCCCTGTCAAAATGGCCGGTAATCACGATGCGGCTCAGCCCCTCCACTTCGGAAAAACCGTCGGAAAGGGGGCGGGTGACGCCGTCTTTCTCGTACGCACCAACCAGACTGACTTTCAAATAATTCTTTTCGGTGGGGGTAAGGGCTGCCTCGTCGATGACGATCTTGCCCAAAGCGAATACCGAAATGGCGATGGCGAAAAGCAAAAGGGCCAATACGCCTTTGTTTCGCATGATGGTTACTCCTGAATGTAAGATATGTCAACATGCCGGACGGGCATCCGGGGCTGACTGCCTGCCTGCGTTGGGCAGAGCTTCCCGAAAGCGAATACCTGCGTTCGGTCATAGTGCATGCCTGTTAAAGAATAGGTAATAAGTACTGGGGGGGATGAAGCGATGCGCATACTGGTGACCGGCGGAGCGGGGTTCATCGGCGTTCATCTGTGCTCCGCGCTGATAGACCGCGGCAACAGGGTTACGGTGCTGGACAGCCTGACGGACAACTACGATCCCGCGCAAAAGCTGGATAATCTGGCCTACCTGTCTGCAAAAAGCAATGTTTCGTTTGTGAACGGGGATGTGCGGGACCCGCGGGCGGCGGAC
>JBMNTW010000215.1:0-3295 GCA_050945935.1 Christensenellales bacterium | reverse complement strand
GGAACGCCTTGAAAAGACCCGGAATCAGCGCCCACAGTCCGCCCGCCAGCGCCGCGCCGATGAGCGCCACAATCCAGTGGAAGGGAGCGGGAAGGAAGGTCCACTTCACGCCGATGTACACCGCGGTAAACGCACCCACGATGAACTGGCCCGGCGTACCGATGTTGAAAAGGCCCGTCTTATTGGCAAAACCCACGGAAAGACCGGTCAGAATAATGGGGGTGGCGAAGTAAAGCACCTGGCCCACGCCCTTCATGCCGCCGCCGAAACCGCCTTCAAGGATGGTGACAATGCCCTTGAAGGCCTGTTCGGAGTTGGAAATCAGAAGAATGACAAACCCCACCAGCAGCCCCGCGAGAATCGCCAGAATGGACGACGCGGCGGACACATGGCCCTTTGCGTTCATGAGCTTTCTGAAGGTCTTCATTGGACGGCCTCCCTCTTGGAACCGGCCATGTAAAGGCCCAGCTCCTGCACTGTGGTGGTTTTCGGGTCAAGGTCGGCGACGATTTCGCCCTCGTACATCACGAGGATGCGGTCCGAAACCTCCATCACCTCGTCCAGCTCCAAGGATACGAGCAGAACGGCCTTGCCCGCGTCCCTCTGGGCCACGAGCTGCTTGTGGATGTATTCGATCGCGCCAACGTCCAGCCCTCGGGTGGGCTGAACCGCCAGCAGGATTTCGGGGTCGAGGTCGATTTCGCGCGCGATGATGGCTTTCTGCTGGTTGCCGCCGGACATGGAGCGCACGATGGTGTCCGTCCCGCGGCCGCTGCGAATGTCGTACATGCCGATCAGGCGGTTGGCGTAGGAATAGATCTTCTTGAACCGCAAGAAGCCGTTTTTCTTGAATTCTTTGGTATGATAGCGTTTGAGGACGAGGTTTTCCGCCAGATTGTAGTCCAGCACCAGGCCGTCCTTGTGCCTGTCTTCGGGGATGTGGCTCATGCCCATGTCGTTGCGCTTGCGGATGGTGGCGGCGGTAATGTCCGTCCCGTTGAGCTCGATGGTGCCGCTCTTGACGGGCGCGAGGCCGCTTAAAGCGTAAACCAGTTCGGACTGACCGTTGCCGTCAATGCCCGCGATGCAGACGATTTCGCCGCGGTTCACCGCAAAGCTGACGTTGCGCACGGCATCCTTGTGCTTGGCGCGGCCGGCAACGCAAAGGTTTTTCACCTGCAAAGCGGGAGCGCCGATATGCTGTTCGCCCTTTTCGACAGAAAAGCTGATTTTTCTGCCCACCATCATCTCGCTCATCTGCTCTTTGGTCACGTCCGCCACGTTCACCGTGCCGATGTAACGGCCCTTGCGAAGCACCGTCACCCGGTCCGCGACTTCTTTGATTTCGTTGAGCTTGTGGGTGATGAACAGAATGGATTTGCCCTCTTTGGCCAGCTCCTTCATGATCTTCATCAGCTCTTCGATTTCCTGGGGGGTGAGCACCGCCGTCGGCTCGTCGAAGATGAGGATCTCGTTATCGCGAAACAGCATCTTCAAAATTTCAACGCGCTGCTGCATGCCAACGGTAATGTCGGAAATCAGCGCGTCCGGGTCCACCTTCAGACCGTAACGGTCGGAAAGCTCCATCACCTTTTTCCTGGCAGCGTCCATGCGAAGGAAGCCGTTTTTCGTTTCCTCCACTCCGAGGATGATGTTCTGCAGCACGGTGAAGTTGTGCACCAGCTTGAAGTGCTGGTGAACCATGCCGATCCCCAGGGTGTTGGCGTCGTTGGGGTTGTTGATTTTGACGGGCTTCCCGTCTTTTTTAATGATGCCCTTGTCCGGCTGATACAAGCCGAACAGAACGCTCATCAACGTGGATTTCCCTGCGCCGTTTTCTCCCAAAAGTGCGTGGATTTCGCCCCTTTTGAGGCAAACGGTCACGTCGTCATTTGCGATGACGCCGGGGAATTCCTTGGTTATGTTGAGCATTTCTATCACATAGTCCATGGCTTCCTCCTGACGTGGGTTAACATGCGTATATTATATATGATACGGGGCGAATAATAAACAGCCAATTGCCCCCGCAAGGGGAAAACAACGCCTTTGAAAGCAAGAAACGGCGGCATTTTTCGGCACTTTGCTCCGCATTGCAATATTTTACCTAATCCAATATAATAATAAGATACGACAGGGCGCAGGACAAACAGCGCCCAAAGGAAAAACCGAACTTTATTGCATACCGCAAGGGAGATATACGATGGAAAAAAAGACCTATTACCTTACGACGCCGATTTACTACCCCAGCGACAAACTGCACATCGGCCACGCCTACACCACCGTGGCGGGGGACGCCATTGCCCGCTTCAAGCGCATGACGGGGTACGACGTGTTCTACCTGACGGGTTCGGACGAGCACGGCCAGAAGATCGAGCGCAAAGCGCTGGCGAAGGGCGTCACGCCCCAGCAGTATGTGGACGATATCGTCTCCACCTTTAAGGACCTGTGGGCGCTTCTGGATATATCTTACGACAAATTCATCCGCACTACCGACGACTACCACGAAAAAACCGTCCAGAAGATCTTCAAAAAGCTGTACGAGCAGGGAGATGTTTACAAAGGCAGCTACACCGGCAAGTACTGCACGCCCTGCGAATCCTTCTGGACCGAAACCCAGCTCAAGGACGGCTGCTGCCCCGACTGCGGCGGCCCCGTGGAGGAAATGACCGAGGAGGCCTACTTCTTCCGCATGAGCAAGTACGCCCCCAGGCTCATCGAATACATCAAAGAGCATCCCGAATTCATCCAGCCGCCGGAGCGCGCCAACGAGATGCTTGCAAACTTCCTGCTGCCCGGCCTTGAGGATCTGTGCGTCTCCCGCACCAGCTTCAAGTGGGGCGTTCCCGTGGACTTTGACGACAGGCACGTGGTCTACGTGTGGATCGACGCGCTGTCCAACTATATCACAGCCCTGGGCTACATGCAGGACGACCCGTCCCTGTTCGAAAAGTACTGGCCCGCCAACGTGCATCTGGTGGGCAAGGAAATTGTGCGCTTCCACACCATTTACTGGCCCATCATGCTGATGGCGCTGGGCATCCCCCTGCCGAAACAGGTGTTCGGTCACGGCTGGCTGGTGCTGTCCGGCGGCAAGATGAGCAAGTCCAAGGGCAACGTGGTGGATCCTGTGGAACTGTGCGCCCGCTACGGGGTGGACGCCATCCGCTACTTCCTGCTTCGCGAAGTCCCCTTCGGGCAGGACGGGACCTTCAGCAACGAAGCCCTGCTGAACCGCATCAATTCCGACCTTGCGAACGACCTTGGCAACCTGCTTTCCCGCACCGTCGCCATGATC
>JBMNTW010000214.1:0-3322 GCA_050945935.1 Christensenellales bacterium | reverse complement strand
TTCATGCTCGCACCTCCACTTTCGTATTCGATCAGACCCCGCCTGATCTAATCGAATCATACCATGTCAAGAAAAAATCTCCAAGTAAAACTTTTCTTTTTATCGCAAAAGTGATACGATGATTGCCAATTTAAAGCGCTAATACAGTCCTTATATTTAGGGGGTTTTGATATTGAGCAGGCCGACAGCACCGGTCAAAATCGCCGACGGCATCTACTGGGCCGGCGCCTTGAACCCGAACATGAAGCGGTTTGACGTGATTATGGAAACCGATTTCGGTTCGAGCTACAACTCCTACATCGTGCAGGGGGCGGAAAAAATCGCCCTCATCGACTGTGTGCGGGACGGTTTTCTTGAAGAAAGCCTCGCGCTGATGCGCCAGGTGATCGACCCGGCAAAGATCGACTGCATCATCATCCAGCACAGCGAGCCGGACCATTCCGGTGCTTTGAAGCAGCTGCTGAACATTGCCAAAAACGCGCGCGTCTTTTGCAGCAGGGCTGCGTCGATGAACCTTCCCTTCATCACCCACGCGGATTTGCCGATGACCGTGGTCAAAGACGGGGACGAGATTGACCTGGGCGGCAGGAAGCTTCGCATTATCGCGGCGCCCTTTCTCCACTGGCCGGACACGCTCTTCACCTATGATGAAGCAAGCGGTTCCCTGTTCACCTGCGACGTGTTCGGCAGCCACTTCGCGCCCTTTCATGTTCTGGAAAGCCTGACGGACAAGGTGTTCAAAGGCCAGCGCAGGTATTATTACGACTGCATTATGTCGCCCTTTGCGGAAAACGTGAAAAAGGCCCTCGAAACCCTGAAGGCCTTGGATTTGAAAATTTCCGCCATACTGCCCTCCCACGGCCCCGTGCTGGACAAGGACCCCCAGGAAGCCATTTCGCATTACGACCGCTGGTCCAGAGCGTATGACAGTCCCGGCGGGCAGAAGCGGGGTGTTCATTCCCTATGTGAGCTCCTACGGCTACACCGCGCAGCTTGCCAACATCATATCGGACGAGCTGACTGCCCAGGGCTGCGAAACCGACGTGGTGGACATTGCAGAGCTCCCCTCCGAAGAAGTGACCCACCGCATCCACGCGGCGGACGCCCTTGCCTTAGGCTCCCCCACCATCAATCAGGACGCGCTGCCCCCCGTCTGGCTGGCGCTGAGCCATGTGTCCGTCCCCGTGGTGCGGGGCAGGAAGGCCATCGTGTTCGGCTCCTATGGCTGGAGCGGCGAAGGCGTGCCCTTTGCCGAACAGCGGCTGACCAATCTTGGCTTCAAGGTGGTGGGAACGCTGCGGGTGCGCTTCAGGCCGGACGAAAAAGCCCTTGCAGACGCCCGCGCCCTGGCGCAATCCCTCGCCGAAGCGCTGAAATAAGCACAATATAAAAACCCGGGAACGACGCTCCCGGGTTTTTTTGCTGTTTACAAAACCTCGATGCCGTTTAAGGCCATGTATTTCCGATAGCTTTCGGGGAAATGGTTGTCCACAATGAAGGCGTCCACCTCTTCCAGCTTTGCCATGCTGAACAGGGAGTGCTTGTCGCACTTGGAGGAGTCCGCCACCACGTACACCTTGTCCGAAACGGAGAGCAGCGCCCTGTTGTTCGGTACTTCCTCCATCACCGGATGGGTAATCCCGCGGGACAGGCTGACGGCGGATATGCCGAAAAAGCACTTGTTGATGGTGAAGCTGCGTATAAAGTCCCCGGCGTCCGGTCCAATGGTCATGCCGGAGGTGGAACGCACCTTGCCGCCGGGCAGATAAACCTCCACCCCAGGAATCAGGGAAGCCTTCGCCGCCTGATTGACGTTCAGCGTCACGATGGAAAGAGGCGTTTTTCCGCCCAGATAATCAAGGATGTACTCTACGGTGCTGCCGGAGTTGATGGCGATAATGTCTCCCGGATTCACCAGTTCCGCGGCTTTTTTGGCGATGATCTGCTTCGCCTCGAAGTTTTCATTGCGCTTGTGGACGATGGAATCCTCCTGCACGCTGTTGACCGTCACCTTGTTTTTCAGGTAGGCGCCGCCGTACACCACCGAAATGTCCCAATCCGAAGCTAGAGCTTTCAAATCCCTGCGGATGGTCTCACCGCCCACGCCGTACAGCGCGGCAAGCTCGTTGACCTTGACGGAACCGTCCCGGTAGAGCTTTTCCAGTATGAATTTTCTTCGTTCAACGGTCAGCATGACCTTCACTCCTGTCGCGGTGCCCCCATTCATCAAAATGAGGGCAGCCGCTTGATTTCATTCAAAGGACAGTGCGCCAACAAGAGGACAGCAAATCGCAAATTACCCCATCAGGGACAGATAGTAAACGGGCTTCAGCCCGGCATCCTGCGCCGCCCTGAACTCGAAGGGATCAAAGACCACCAGCTGGGAGTACCCGGCGCGCTTGATTTCCCTGATTCCGTTTGCGAGGATGCCTGATTGCAGCGCATCATCCCCGCCGAAGGGAACGTATTCGGCACAAAGGGGTGCTAGCCACATGGTGGGCAGGTTGACCCGCTTTCCGTTTTCCACCAAAGGCAGGAACTCCTTGCTGTTTTTGATCCTGCGCTCGCCTTCGGCTGCCGTAAGTTCGTCAATTTTGCTTAAAACCTTCGGCAGATAGCGGCAAAGAAAGCTTCCCGGCAGCAGATACGCCCGATTTATGCACAGCTCTTGTGCATACTCCAGAATGTGCCGCACACGAAGGCTGTGTTCGATGCCCATAGCAGAACACAGGGTGGTCAGCACGTACTGGCTCTGCCCGCTGACGGTGATGACGGTGTGAACACCCCTGTCCTTAAGCTCTTCCACGAGCGCGCGGAGGTGTTCGATTCCCTCGTCGATCAGCCCCGCGGCAAAGTACTCAAAGCCGGCGAAGTACGGCCCGAAATCAGGCTGAACCGCAATCCCCTTCTTTTTCAGGAACGCGCCCAGCTCGTAAGCGTGGCCGGAAGCATAGGCGAAAGAAGCGTCGTCGATAAAAAGGCAGGTGGAACTAGCCTCGTCCGTGGGGATGAACGCTTCCCAGCGCTTCCTTGCCGCATCTTCCACAGGGAGGATGTGTCCGCCGTTATCCGCGATGGTTTTACGGAGGGCGTCCGCCGCGTCCTTCTTGAAGCCCTTCTGAACGAAAAGCTCCCGGAACAGCAGGCTGACGAGCAGATAGTCGTTCCGGTCCTCGCCGAAGTTCTGCCACCGTTCCCCAAGGCCGGACAAAACGGGCGCGAACACGGTGTCCGCCCCGTACTCCGTCGCTTCCAGCTCGCCCTTCCAGACGGCTCTGGCGATTTGGGCGATGCGGGACGGGTAGTGCCGCATGGCGCCGGA
>JBMNTW010000213.1:0-3335 GCA_050945935.1 Christensenellales bacterium | reverse complement strand
TTCTCTCCTGTTTGGAAGTGCCCGCGGAACAGCTGGCGAACAGGCTCAAAAAGGGTTCTTTGGGCGAAAAAATCGCCAAAGCGCTGGAGGAGTTCGCCCAGGCAGGCAGCTTAAAAGGGCTGGAGCGCAGCATGGACCGCACGCTGATGGAACTGGTCCGCTCCGAAAAGAACGATATTTTCGGCATGGGCCCGATTCTTGGGTATCTTCTGGGCCGGGAAGCCGAAGCGCGGGCGATTCGCGTGATTTTTGCCGCAAAGCTGGCAAAGTCCACCCCCGAACTGCCCGAACTCTACGTTTGAAAGGCGGCGTGACATGAGCAAAAAACTATCGATAGCCGCCATCGGCGACCGCGATTCGGTCATGCTATTTCAGGCTCTGGGCGTGGAGGCGTTCTATTCGGATGACCCGCGGGAAACCGAGCGCACCATCCACCGCCTTGCCAAAGAAGGCTGCAAAGTCATCTACATTACCGAGCAGGCGGCCGAAGCCGCCAAAGACGCGCTCGAGCGCTATAAAACGGAGCCTTTCCCCGCAATCATCCCCATACCGAGCCGCATAGGCACAACCGGCCTTGGGATGCGCGCCATACGGGAAAACGTGGAAAAGGCGGTCGGTGCGGACATCCTATTCGGCGAAGAAAGGTAAGAGCAACGATGAACGAAACGAGAAACACGCCCGTGGGCAACCACGCGCCGGGCGTTATCGCAAAAGTGGCGGGACCGCTCATCGTGGCGACGGGCATGGCAGACGTGCAGATGTACGACGTCGTGCGCGTCAGCGATAAGCGGCTGATCGGCGAGGTGATTGAGCTTCGCGGCGACCGCGCTTCTATTCAGGTTTACGAGGAGACCGCAGGGCTCGGCCCCGGCGAGCCTGTGTACTCCACCGGCGAGCCGCTGTCCGTTGAGCTTGCCCCCGGTCTTATCGAAGGGATATTCGACGGCATCCAGCGCCCGCTGGAAGTGATTTACGGTTTAGAGGGCGACCGCATCCCCCGCGGTGTGGACGTTCCCAAGCTGAACCGCGAGAAGAAGTGGGCGTTTGCGCCCGTGGCGAAGGTGGGCGATGCGCTCTCCGGCGGCGACGTGCTGGGCACCGTGCAGGAAACCCCGGCTGTTTTGCATAAAATCATGGTGCCGCCGAACGTGACAGGCACCCTGGAATGGATTTTTGAGGGCGAGGCCACCATCGTCGAGCCCGTCGCGCGGCTGAAAAAGGAAGACGGCACCGTGGTGGAGCTGCCCATGCTCCAGCGCTGGCCTGTTCGCCGCGGCCGCCCCTATGTGGAAAAGATTGCGCCCAACGAGCCGATGATTACCGGTCAGCGCACCATTGACACGCTGTTCCCCCTGGCAAAGGGCGGCGTTGCCGCCATTCCCGGCCCCTTCGGTTCGGGCAAAACGGTGGTGCAGCACCAGCTCGCCAAGTGGGCGGACGCTGAAATTGTGGTTTACATCGGCTGCGGCGAGCGCGGCAACGAGATGACGGACGTTCTGATGGAGTTCCCCCACCTGAACGACCCGCGCACGGGGCTTCCTTTGATGAAGCGCACCGTGCTCATCGCCAACACGTCGGACATGCCCGTGGCTGCCCGTGAAGCCTCGATTTACACCGGCATCACCATCGCCGAATACTTCCGCGACATGGGCTATAAGGTCGCCATCATGGCGGACTCCACCTCCCGCTGGGCGGAAGCTTTGCGCGAAATGTCCGGCCGACTGGAGGAAATGCCCGGCGAAGAAGGCTATCCGGCGTATCTTTCCAGCCGCATGGCGGAGTTCTACGAGCGCGCCGGCGAAGTGCTGTGCATCGGAAACGACGGGCGTAAAGGCGCCATTTCCGCCATCGGCGCAGTGTCCCCGCCCGGCGGCGACACGAGTGAGCCTGTGTCTCAGGCGACGCTGCGCATCGTCAAGGTGTTCTGGGGCTTGTCCTCCGCTTTGGCGTACAAGCGCCACTTCCCCGCCATTGACTGGCTGACCAGCTATTCGCTGTATCGCGACAAGGTCAGCAACTACTTTGAAACCAACGTCGCGCCCGACTGGCCCGACCTGGTGCGCCGCACCATGGCGCTGCTTTCCGAAGAAGCGGAACTGGAAGAAATCGTCCGCCTGGTGGGCGTGGACGCCCTGTCCTTCAAGGACCGACTGTCTTTGGAGTGCGCCCGCTCCCTGCGCGAGGACTATCTGCATCAGGACGCTTTCAACCCGGTGGACACCTACGCCTCCCCGAAGAAGCAGTACGGGATGCTTTCCACCATCCTTTCCTGGTACGACAAGGGCATGGACGCGCTGGAAAACGACGTACCCTTCCACCGCATCATCTCCATGAATGTTGTGGAGAAACTGGGCAGAATGAAGTACGTGCACGAAGGCCAGTTTGAAGCGCACATCGCCGCCATCAGAAAGGAAATGGACGCCGAATTCATGGCGCTGACGGAAGGAGAGCAGGCCGATGCGTAAGGAATACAAAACCATTAAGGAAGTCGTCGGTCCTCTTATGCTTGTGGAAGGCGTCGAGGGCGTCAAGTACGACGAGCTGGTGGAAATCGAGCAGCAAAACGGCGAACTGCGCTACGGCAAGGTGCTGGAAGTCAATGGCGACAAGGCCATGGTCCAGCTGTTCGAAGGCTCCCAGGGGCTGAAGATTTCCGACTCCAAGGCAAGGTTTTTAGGCCACGGCATTCAGCTTGCCGTCTCGCCGGACATGCTCGGCCGCGTGTTTGACGGTATGGGCCGCCCCATCGATAACGGCCCCGCCATCATCCCCGAAGCGCTGAAGGACATCAACGGCACGCCCCTGAACCCCGCCGCCCGCGACTATCCCGCCGAGTTCATCCAGACGGGTATCTCCGCGATTGACGGATTGAACACCCTGGTGCGCGGCCAGAAGCTGCCGGTGTTCTCCGGCTCCGGTCTGCCGCACGCGAACCTCGCCGCCCAGATCGCCCGTCAGGCGCGGGTGCTCGGCTCCAACGAAAAGTTCGCCGTCGTGTTCGGCGCCGTGGGTATCACCTTTGAAGAAGCGGACTTCTTCATTCAGGACTTCAGGCGCACCGGCGCCATCGAACGCGCGGTGCTGTTCATGAACCTGGCGAACGACCCGGCGGTCGAGCGTATCGCCACGCCGCGCATGGCGATTACCTGCGCGGAGTACCTGGCGTACGAGCTGGACATGCACGTGCTCGTCATCCTGACGGACCTGACCAACTACGCAGAAGCTTTGCGCGAAGTGTCCGCCGCCCGAAAGGAAGTGCCAGGACGCCGCGGCTACCCCGGCTACCTGTATACCGACCTTGCGACGCTTTACGAGCGTGCGGGCCGCGTGAAGGG
>JBMNTW010000212.1:0-3369 GCA_050945935.1 Christensenellales bacterium | reverse complement strand
GGAAAGCCGCCGGGGCAGCGGCAGCTTCGCCGGCGTTTCGATCACCCCGTAATCCACGGGCACAAGTTTGCCCTTTGCCACATCGATCACGCCGTAACCCACCGTCGCAAGGCCGGGGTCCACGCCAAGTATCCTCACGCGCATCACCTTTTGCCGGTTCGGGCACAGCCATAAAGCCGTCCTCCGGCGCATACATGGATTTCCTGCTTATTGTAACACCGAACGCATGGTTGTACAAGGGAGCAGCGGTCACGGAGCATTTTAAAAGGAAAAAATCGCAAATCGGGACTTGAATACTGATTCATAGAGTTGTATAATTACTCATGCAAGAAAAGAAACGCGGAGGCAAGCAAAATGGCAAAGCAAAAAATCGTACTCGCCTATTCCGGCGGTTTGGATACTTCCATCATCATTCCGTGGCTGAAGGAGAACTACGACTGCGATGTCATCGCCGTGGCCGCGGACGTGGGTCAGGGCGAGGAACTGGAACCTTTGCACGAAAAGGCAAAGAAGACCGGCGCGGAAAAGCTTTATATCGTCGATTTGAAGGACGAGTTCGTCACCGATTACATCTGGCCCACGCTGAAAGCCGGAGCGATGTATGAAAACACCTACCTTCTCGGCACGTCCATGGCCCGACCCGTCATCGCCAAAGCGCTGGTGGAAGTCGCCCATGCGGAAGGTGCTTCCGCCATCGCCCACGGCTGCACCGGCAAGGGCAATGACCAGGTGCGCTTCGAGCTGACCATCAAGGCGCTGGACCCTTCTTTGAAGATCATCGCCCCCTGGCGCATTTGGGACATCAAGTCCCGCGAGGAGGAGATTGACTACGCCGTCGCCCGGGGCATTCCCGTGCCCGTGAGCAAGGAGCGCCCCTATTCGATGGACAGAAACCTCTGGCACCTGTCCCACGAGGGTGCGGATCTTGAGGACCCGGCCAACGCCCCGCCGGACGACCTTTACCTCATCACGAAAAACCCCAAAGACGCGCCGGATGAGGAAGAAATCGTATCCATCGGGTTTGAGCAGGGCGTGCCCGTTTCGGTGAACGGTGAAAAGCTCGCACCCGTAGCGCTCATCGATATGCTGAACGCCATCGGCGCCAAACACGGCATCGGCATTGACGACATGGTGGAAAACCGCCTGGTGGGCATGAAGAGCCGCGGCGTGTACGAAAACCCCGCGGGAACGATGCTCTACGCCGCGCTCAAGCAGCTGGAGTCCATCTGCCTGGACCGCGACACCCTGCATTACAAGCATCAGGTGGCGCTGCGCTACTCCGAACTGGTGTACAACGGACAGTGGTTCACCCCGCTTCGCGAGGGCCTGGACGCCTTCATGAACTCCATCCAGAAGAACACCACCGGCGAAAGCAAGCTCAAGCTTTATAAGGGCCGCTGCTGCAATGCCGGCGTTACGTCGCCCTATTCCCTGTACAACCCCGAGTTCGCCACCTTCGGCGAGGACGCGGTGTACAACCAGAAGGACGCCGAGGGCTTCATCAACCTGTTCGGACTGCCCATCACCGTGGCGGCGCTGATGAGAAAGTCTCTGAAAAAATAACGATGCAAAGCAAAAGCCCCGCTGCGAAAAGCGGCGGGGCTTGTGTTTAGAAATCTTACTTCAAGAGCAGATCGGCATACAGCGCCACGATGACCAGCGAACCGCCCAGAATCAGCATGGTGGGCAGCCATTTCGCCCGTTTGCCCGGCTTTCCCAGTGTTAAGGCACCGTACACCATCATGGCGGCGGACATGGCCCAGAACAGCAGCACCTGAGTGGAAAAACTCTCCTTCGCCTGCTTCTGGGCAACGGCAAGGACGAAACGATGGGCTTCCGGCTCGCGGATGGCCGTTCCAACGTTCTTCGATTCGTCCGGCTTGAAGGATTCCTCAACATACTTGCCGTTCTTGCGGACGACCTTGCCGGTGAGGACGGCGCTTGTCTCCCCTGCGGGGTCGGTATACGTTACCACCATTCCGCCGGACTCAACGTCGCTTTCGCCGGTGACGCGGCTGCCGTCTTCCGCCGCAAAAGCAAAGGTTTTCGACGCGAAGGTTTCTGCATGGGATTCCAGGGTATACACCTTGCCGCCGAACTCAACGGTCACGGGCCTTTCAAGCGTTAGATAAAGGCCTGCGCCCGCGGCGAGCAAAAAGACAATGACGAGAATCAGTGCGAGTGTGTTCTTCATGATATGCCCTCCTGATGCGCTGAAGGCATTATACCACAATAGCGCCAAGGGATGATACGCTGTTTTTTTCGCTGATTTTCGCGCGGCTTTGCATGACGAGAACAATAACGGAGAAAAAACAATGAAGCTTTGGAGCGGACGTTTTCAAAAAAACACAGACGCGGCGATGGACGCCTTCCATTCGTCGATCTCCTTTGACTGCCGGATGTACAAAGAGGACATCACCGGCTCCATCGCCCACGCGAAGATGCTGGGCAGGCAGGGAATCATCCCGCAGGAGGACGCGGACAGAATCGTTTCGGGTTTGCAGGAAATCCTTGCGCACATCGAGGCCGGCAACGTGACTTTCACCGCCACGGCGGAAGACATTCACATGAACGTCGAGACCCTTTTGACCGAACGCATCGGAGAAGCGGGCAAACGGGTGCACACCGGCAGAAGCAGGAACGACCAGGTGGCGCTGGACATGCGGATGTACGTCAAATCCGCCATCGACGAGACCCGTTCCCTTCTGAAAAACCTGGTTGGAGCGCTTCTGGAAACCGCCGAAGCAAACACAGCAACCATCATGCCCGGCTACACCCATCTGCAAAAGGCACAGCCCGTGACGCTCGCCCATCACCTGATGTCGTATGCGGAGATGTTTTTAAGGGATATGGAAAGACTTGCAGACTGCAAAAAGCGGACGGACGTGATGCCCCTTGGCGCCGGCGCTCTGGCAGGCTCCACCTATCCGTTGGACCGGGCGTTTGTGGCGCAGGAACTGGGATTTGCCGCGGTTTCGCGAAATTCGATAGACAGTGTGTCCGACCGGGACTTCTGCATTGAATACTGCTCCTGCGCGTCCATGGCGATGATGCACCTTTCCCGCTTTTGCGAGGAGCTGATTCTCTGGTCTTCGGACGAATTCCGCTTTGTGGAGATGGACGATGCCTATTCCACCGGCTCCTCCATCATGCCCCAGAAGAAGAATCCGGACGTGGCAGAGCTGATCCGCGGCAAAACCGGCAGGGTTTATGGCGATTTGATGGCGCTGCTGACGGTGATGAAAGGCATCCCTCTCGCCTACAACAAGGATATGCAGGAGGACAAAGAGTCCACCTTTGACGCCATCGACACCCTGCAAGCATGTTTGGACATGTTTCATCGCATGTTCAAAACTCTGAAGTTCAACA
>JBMNTW010000211.1:0-3383 GCA_050945935.1 Christensenellales bacterium | reverse complement strand
TCAACCCGGATATGAACCCGCACGCCTTTTCCCGATGCGGAAGGGCATCCAGCATCTTGCCGTACGCAATCAGGTCTTCCGGCTCGACGGAGTTGAGAATCACCACCATGTCGATATCGCTGTTTTGGGTTGCTTCACCGCGGCTGTAACTGCCCTGCAGTCCTGCGAACACTAGCCGTCCGGCAAACAGTCTGCTCAGTTCCGTCAGGAAAATTTGCGTCCAGGCATGGATGTCGATAAGCATGGTTTTTCTCCTTTTTGAATGAAATGTCCTGTTATCTTAGCAAAATCCGGCAGGGCATGCAAACAGTTCTTTTGCATGAAAGCGCTTCCCGTAACGCCACCCGCCGCTATGCAACGTTTCTGGCTGAACGGGTAGAGTTTTCCGCCTTCGGACATACTGAAGAACGATGGTACTGCTGGAACTTCTTTTCTCATTCCTGCTGGGCGGATGCGCCTATGCCTTGATCGAGATTCTCTGGCGCGGGTACACCCACTGGTCGATGTTCCTCGCCGGGGGGCTTTGCTTTGCCTGGCTTTATGCCCTCGTCACCCGCACGTCCCTGCCCCTTCCTGCCCAATGCGCGCTTGGGGCGCTGATTATCACCGGTGTGGAGTTTTTCACAGGGTGCGTGGTCAACATTGCCCTGGGCTGGAAGGTGTGGGATTATTCCCGCTTTCGCTTCAACCTGATGGGGCAGATCTGCCTGCCTTACGTTGGGGCGTGGTTTTTACTGAGCCTGCCTGCGCTGCTGCTTGCGAAGGGGCTGCAAGCGGTGATTTGGGGCATGTTCCGCTAGGAAAGCAGGTAAATTTCGTTTACCCGCAAACTGACGCTCTCTTCGTTTTTGTAGGATTGCCAGTACTGACCTTTGATTCTGCCTCATCATTTTGTTACAATATATTTGCCGTCAGGTAATCCATACAAGGAGGCAACCAACATGTTTAACTGTGCGAATCTGTGGCAGCTGCTTGCCAAGTGCTTTGGCTTCATCTGCAAGTAAGCTTTAGCCGTTTAAACTCCGCCCGTTAGGGCGGAGTTTTTGCTTTAATCAGCATCCATAGAAAAAGGGACGCAAGGTTAACCTTGCGTCCCTTTGGGGTTTTCGGTTTACTTCGCGGCTTCCTGACCGGCGATGCGACCGAAGTGGATCGCGGAGCCGATGGCCATGCCACAGCAGGGGTACTCGGTGCCGAACAGGCCGGTGAAGGCCACTTCGCCCGCGGCGTACAGACCTTCGATGGCCGTGCCGTCCGTGCGTAGCACGCGGGAGCTCAAATCGGTGACCAGGCCGCCGTAGGTGACGGTTACGGCAGGGTTCATCTTGATGGCGGCGAAGGTGGTGCCGTTGAGGGGGAGCATCTTGTCCGCGGGCTTGCCGAAGTCGTCGTCACTGCCCTTGGCGCACAGTTCGTTGTAGCGGTCCACCGTGGCCTTCAGCGCGGCGGGATCCACGCCGATCATCTCGGCAAGGGCTTCGATGGAGTCCGCCTTGGGGGTGGAGTCCAGCGTCAGGCCGTACTGCACCGTGGGATGCGGATCGTTTTCGCAGGCGATGTAGAAGCCGTAGGTGCTGCCGGTCTTGGCCATCTGGTCGCTGACATGGTACTGATAGGTGTACTCGTTGGCGACGCGCACGCCCTTGTTGTTCACGATCAGGCCGGCTTCCTCGTTGATGCCCACGCCGCAGGTGAAGGAGCAGTACACCACCTGGGTGGCGGGAGCGTCAAACACATCCGCGCCGACGGCTTTCGCCATGACCAGACCGTCGCCCAGGTTGCCGGCGGGCACGGAGGTGCCGTAGCCTTCGGTTTCGGGATAGCGGCTCATCATCTCCCTGTTCTGGGCGTAGCCGCCGGTGGCAAGGATGACGTTTTTGGCGTTGACGGTCAGGGTGCTGCCGTCCTTGCGGTTCGCGGTAAGGCCCACGACCTTGCCGGAAGCGTCGGTGAGCAGCGCTGTGGCAGCGGTGTGGTAGGAAATCGTGCCGCCGAGTTTGGTGTATTCATCGAACATGGGAACGATGATCTGGCCGCCGTGACCGTCGGTCATGCCGCCGCCGCCCAGGGTGTTGTGCACGCGCCAGGGGTTCAGGGACTTGTGGATGGGCTCCACGTCCTGCACCTGAACGCCCATCTCTTCCAGCCAGAGCATATGCTCATAAGCGCTTTCGCAGAAGGAACGAATCTTTGCTTCGTCCAGCAGTTCGCCGCCGATGCCCATGAGGTACTCGAACATCAGGTCCTTGTTGTCCTCAATACCCTGGGCTTCCTGCCACTTGGTGCCGGCAGCAAGGAGCTTGCCGCCGCTTCTTGTAGTCGCGCCGCCGGCGATACCCTGCTTTTCAACGATCAGCACCTTCGCGCCGGCCTTGGTGGCCTCAATGCCCGCGGCAAGACCGGCAGCGCCGGCGCCCACGATGACCACGTCCACATCCACGGTTTCATCCGCGTTCTGCTCCGCTGCCTTTTCCGCTTTCAGAGCGTCAGCGTCGCCGCCAGCCTGGGCAACGGCGTCCGCCACGGCGTTCAGAATCGCAGCGCGGGTGATGGTGGCGCCGGTGATGGCATCCACCGCTAAGGTCTGCTTGGCGACGATCTGGTCGGGAACCACTTCCACGGGCGTGGTGGGCAGGCCGTAGCCGATGCCGTAGGTTTCCTTGTGGTCCTTCACTTCCACCTTGGTGATCTCGGTTTCGCTGAAGGTCACTTCCACCGTCAGGTCACCCTTCATGCCGCGGGTGGTGGCGGTGTAGGTGCCTGCGGTGTACCCCTTCTGGGGTTCCTGCGGCGCGGCGGTGGGCTGTGCCGCTTCCGGAGCTTCGGTGGGTTCCACCGCTTCCGGAGCGGAAGCCTGGGGCGCGCAGGCGACCAGCATCATCACGGCGATGATGGCTGCGAGCAGCTTGAGGGACTTCTTCATAACTTCTCCTCCAAATAGTTCTGGCTTTATTGCATGCGGGTTTTCCGCAAAGCAGGCAGGTTAACGCGCGAGGCAGTCGCGCACGGTCTGATTCGCCTTTTCCCAGAACGAAGCGTCCTCCGCCACGCCGGGGTTGGAAATCAGATAAAAGTAGAACGCCGCGCTGACAGAAAAGAAAATCTCGCCCAGCAGCGTTGCGGGCAGGTCCTTCAGTTCGCCCTTTTGCACGCCTTCTTTCATAATGGCGTCCACCGACGCAAAGTGCTGCTTCAGCCGCAAATAGCTGGTAACCCCCGGCCGGGGCGGCGAAGAAACGTACATCCGCTCCACCACGGTTTCCTTCGGGTGCGTCAGCGCGAAGCGGAGCGCGTTTTCCATGCGCTTGCAGAGCTTCGCGGTGGCACCGGTGATTTGGTCCAGCCCTTCATCGCAAGCGAGCACGTCCAGCTCCTGGCAGTAG